>WHTR01000025.1:0-3020 GCA_009377635.1 Chloroflexota bacterium | reverse complement strand
CGCGTGGAGGAGCATCTGCGCACCTTCACGTACAGCACGCGCGTGCCCGTTCCGCCGTCCGAGCGCGACTGGGTCGATTTTCTCCTGTTCGACTCGAAGCAGGGGTACTGCGACTACTACGCCACAGCGATGACCGTGATGCTCCGGTCCGTCGGGATTCCGGCGCGCGTGGCGACCGGATACGTGACCGGCGAGTTCGACCCGTTGAACCAATCGTACCTCGTGACGGAGCAGCACGCGCATACGTGGACCGAGGTGTACTTCCCGGGCTACGGTTGGATCTCCTTTGAGCCGTCGGCGAACCGGCCGGTTCCACCCCGCCTCGAGAGCCCCCTCATCGCTCGCACAGAGGATGACATCATGGAGGCCCTGGAGTCAGATCTCGGCGCCGATGCGTTCCTCGAGGAGGACGAGCTCCTGGATGATGGCGGCTTCGTCCCCCTCCCCGCCGAGCAGGGCGGACCGGCCTACTCGCTGGGGTTGGTCGCGCTGGGTGTCCTGTTCACCGTGCTGGTCGGCGCTTCCCTCACTGCTGGGCTGTTGTGGTTTGTCGGCACGGTGCGTCTCCCCGCCTTTGCACGGCCCTATGGGCAGGTCGTTCGGCTCGCGACGTGGTGTGGGTTCGGACCAAGGAGCTCCCAGACGCCGTTCGAGTACACGAAGGATCTGGTCCGCGTCGTTCCGGCGGCCAGCGAGCCGCTAGCAGCCATAGCCGACGCCTACGTCGCCGGTACCTACGGGGGGCAACAGTTCGATGGTGGGTCGCTCGGGCGAGTCCGTGCGGCCGGCGCGCGAGCGCTGCGCATGCTCTTCCGGAGTCTGGCCACGCGCCGATGGCGCGTCTGGCTCACGAGTCGTCTTCGAGAGCTGACTGGACCCGAGCGCGAGCGCTAGCACGACGTTGTCAACTGTTGCGAGTATAATGGCCCATACATGATCCTCGTTGTCCAAATCTAAGCGACAGGTGAGAACCGTGGAACCGCTGTTGGAAGTGCGAAATCTCCGGACCGAGTTTCCAACGGGAGAGGGGGTCGTCCACGCTGTCAACGGGATCTCGTACACGGTCATGCCCGGCGAGGCGGTCGGCCTCGTCGGGGAGAGCGGCTGTGGCAAGAGCATCAGCGCCCTGTCCATTCTCAAGCTCGTGCCCAGGCCGGGACGGATCGTCGGTGGCGAGGTCATGTTCGAGGGGAAGGATCTCCTGAAGCTCAACGAGGAGCAGATCCGCAAGGTTCGGGGCAACGAGATCGCCATGATCTTTCAGGATCCGATGATCTCCTTGAACCCAGTGCTCTCGGTCGGAACCCAGATGACCGAACCGCTGGTGCTCCACAGGGGCCTGGACCAGAGCTCCGCCGACCGGCGCGCCATCGAGCTGCTTGAGCTCGTGGAGGTGCCCGCCGCGCGAACGCGCCTCCGCGACTTCCCGCACCAATTCAGCGGCGGGATGCGTCAGCGCGTCATGATCGCCATGGCCCTTGCCTGCGAGCCCAAGCTCCTGATCGCTGACGAGCCAACGACGGCGCTGGACGTGACCATCCAAGCCCAGATCCTCGAGATCCTCACGAAGCTGCGACGCGAAGTGGGGATGGCGCTGATCATGATCACCCACGACCTCGGCGTGGTCGCCGGCCTGTGCGATCGGATCAATGTGATGTACGCCGGGTACGTCGTCGAGAAAGCACGCACGGACCCCCTGTTCGCGAAGCCGCGCCACCCGTACACGCTGGGGCTGCTGCGGTCCATCCCGCGCATCGACCAGCCGAGGAAGATGAAGCTCGTCCCGATCGAGGGGTTCCCGCCCGACCTCATCGACATCGGGAAGCGGTGTCCCTTTCAGGCGCGGTGCATCTACGCGGTGGACCAGAGCGGCGAGGAGAATCCGACCTTGCAGGCGGTGGCGGGCGAAGATGAGCATTATGTCGCGTGCTGGGTCGACGTCTACGGGGAAGGGAGGAACTAGATCATGGCCGCCACGACCGAACCGGCGCAAGAGACGCTCGTTGCCGTTCAGAACCTCAAGATGTACTTCCCCATTCGATCCGGCTTCCTGATCGAGCGGACCACCGACCACGTCCACGCCGTCGATGACATCACGTTCCAGATCAAGCGGGGCGAAACCCTCGGCCTCGTCGGCGAGAGCGGCTGCGGCAAGTCCACCACCGGACGGGCGATCCTCCAGCTCCACAAGCCCACGGCGGGACATGTCTATTTCCGGGGCGTCGACCTCGCGAGGCTGCGGACGAGCGACTTGAACCGTCAACGGCGCGACATGCAGATGATCTTTCAGGACCCGTTCGCATCGCTCGATCCACGGATGACCGTCGGCGGCATCGTCGCCGAGCCCCTGGAGGTCCACAACGTCGTGCGCGGCAAGGAGAAGGACGAGCGGGTCCGCGAGATGCTGCGCATCGTCGGGCTCAACCCCTATTTCGCGAACCGGTACCCGCACGAGTTTAGCGGCGGACAGCGCCAGCGCATCGGCGTCGCCCGCGCACTGGCCCTCGATCCCGAGTTCATCGTCTGCGACGAGCCGATCAGCGCGCTGGACGTGTCCATCCAGGCGCAGATCATCAACCTGCTCGAGGAGCTGCAGGAACAGTACAACCTGACGTACCTGTTCATTGCGCACGACCTCGCCGTCGTGCGGCATATCAGCGATCGTGTCGCCGTCATGTACGTGGGCAAGCTCGTCGAGATCGCCGATCGGAATGAGCTCTACGAGCTGCCCCTGCACCCCTATACGAAGGCGTTGCTCTCTGCCGTGCCCGTGCCAGACCCGAGCGTCGAGAAGGTGCGCTCGCGCATCATCCTCCAGGGTGACGTGCCCAGTCCGGTCAATCCGCCGAGCGGCTGTCGCTTCCACCCGCGTTGCCCGTTCGCCCGAGCGGAATGCTCCCAAGCGGAGCCACCTCTCGAAGAGGTACTGCCCAACCACTGGGTGGCGTGCTTCTTCTGGAAGGAGATCGCGGAGCGTACGGAGGTGCCGCTGCCGTCGCCGAACTAGCGATGTGACTAGA
>WHTR01000259.1 GCA_009377635.1 Chloroflexota bacterium | reverse complement strand
GCTCGTCACTGTAGGTTACGCATTCGTTGCGCCGTTGGACAGCTTGCCGCAAATGCGCCCGCGATCGGACCCCGAGGCAGCGCCACCATGAGTGCGCACCAATTGAGGACCGGCGAAGATCCCCTGCGTGGCCAGGGCTGCCATGACGATGACCATCGACGGCGCGCCGGTGGGCGCGGCTCCGGGGCTCGGGTCTTACGATCATGGCGCGGCGGTCGACGACCGTGTTCAGGCGGTCGCGACGCCTGCAGCCGTCTACGGAACTGAAGCACGCCATCTTCCAGACCTCATCGCCGAGGTTCAAGCAGATCTTCAGGAGCGGGCACAGGAACGCCACCTGCCGTAGTGTCGCAGCATGCCGTTCCGGCGTGTGCATCAGCTCACACGGGGCACCGCGTCCTCACGGGCGGCGCGGCTGGCTGCGATGGCACCGGCCGCGATCGCCGCCCAAGCTGCCGTCATCAACCATGCGGCCGGATAACCGAACGTCTGGACGACGAAGCCGAACACGGGGGGTCCGCAGAATCCACCGACCGAACCGACAGCGATCGTGCTACCGCTCGCTGCAGCCGGCGCACGCGGCTTGTGGCGCACGATGGCCAGGAACAACACACCGTTCATGCCCCATATCGAGCCGTACGCGAGCAGTGCACCGATCACGTGCAGCTCAGGTCGGCCCATGGCCAGAAGCGTGTAGCCGACGGTCCCCAAGGCCAGTAGGCGCGCAACGTAGTAGAAGTGCCCGCCACCACGACGGTCGGCGCGTATGCCGGATCCGACCCTGACCATGACGGCGACCACGCCGCCGGCCGACAACAGCACGCCAGCCGAGCCGGGGCTGAGGCCGGCCGCGACACCGGAGTCGACAACGAACGTCTGCATG
>WHTR01000258.1 GCA_009377635.1 Chloroflexota bacterium | reverse complement strand
GGTCCGAGTGGGCCCCGGTATCGTCCTCGCCCCCGGCCACGCCGATTCGACGGCGCGCTCCACCAGCCCCGGCGGTACGGCGCGCGGCACCCACAGGAAGATCTCGATCGCGTCGGGCTCGGCAACGACCTCCCAGGCGAGGTGTGGCTGCCCCGACAGGAGGCGACGCCACGCGGGTCGCAGGATCGCGTGCAGACCCATCCACAGGGTGAGTGCACCGTTGGCCGCCACATCGGGCGGCGGCAGGATCGCAATCCGGCGCGCCCCGGACGCATGCGAGCGCTTGCGCTGGGCGCGAACTATCGCCACCACGACGAAGATCAGCGCGAGCGAGAGTGCCCCGGCGGCGATCCACGGCTTGGCAGCGGAAAACGCGTCTCCAATGTCTCTAGCAAGGTCCGCACCGACGCCCGCGGGGTCGGTGAGAAGTCGGACCAGGGGATGGTCTTTCAAGGGTTACCTCCGATCCCGTAATGGATATGGCTGCCATGTCCCTCCGTGAAGGTGGTGCCGGTTGGTGAGGAGAGGTCCCATGGGCTTCCGAGCTCATCGGGACGAAGCGTCGGGGGCAGACGAAGAAGGGCGCGGGCGAGGTCACGTGCTGCCGCGTTGGTGGCCGACACGGGCGAACCGTCGACGTAGGGGATGTCCACGGCGCGCCCGAGCGCGTGGTTGGAGATCCTGTCCGTGCCCTTGACATACATCGAGTGGCCGGTGACAAACGGGCCGACGTAGTCGAGGCGATGATCGCTTGCGACCTCCAGCAGGGCGGCGAGCACCCGCGCATCCACGAGCCCGGCTTCGATGTCGGCTCTCGCCTCAAGGCGCAGGGAGATGTTGGGGTGGGACAAGACGGCCGCGCCAAGGGCTTTCGGGTCGTCTCC
>WHTR01000257.1 GCA_009377635.1 Chloroflexota bacterium | reverse complement strand
CAGATCGGCCTGTTCCCACATCGGACGATCGCCGACAACGTTGCCACGGTTCCACGCCTCCTCCGGTGGAAGAAGTCGCGGATCAACGCACGGATCGACGAGCTACTCGATCTTATGGGCCTCGAGCCCGCAATCTACCGTGACCGTTACCCCCGAGCGTTGTCTGGCGGCCAAAAACAGCGGGTAGGGGTGGCCCGGGCGATGGCAGCAGACCCACCCGTCCTCCTGATGGACGAGCCGTTCGGTGCGGTCGACCCACTGACCAGGGAACGGCTGCAAATGCAGTTGCAGGAACTCCAAGAAAAGATCCGCAAGACCATTGTTTTCGTGACCCACGACATCGATGAGGCGATCCGGCTCGGTGACCGAATCGCCATCCTACGACAGCGGCACGGCTCACCATTGGTCCAGTACGACACTCCGGGCAGGCTCCTGTCCGCTCCCGCCAACGATTTCGTGCGTGACTTCCTGGGTAGCGGCATCGTCCTCAAACGGTTGAACATCGCGAAGGTCAGCGACATCGAGTCGCTCGACGACTGGCCCACCGTGTGCAAAGACGCATCGTCCGAGCACATTCGGCGGCTGCTCACGACGACGTCAAGTGATTGGATCCTAGCGCTTGACAACGCGAACCGCCCACGACGCTGGGTCAAAGCCGCGGACCTACGCGCGGGTAGAGACAGCTTGTCGGCGGAGGGCGAGCCGATTACAAGTGTTCTCGACGCCCATGCATCACTTCAGGAAGCCCTCCAAGTGATGCTGATCTCCACCGCGTCGGCGGCGGTCACCGTCGACGCCGATGGCCGCTACCGGGGCGTCATTTACATGGACACTCTCAACCGAACGATCAACGCCATGCAAGTCGATGCTTGCGCGCCCGAATTGGATGGTCAAC
>WHTR01000256.1 GCA_009377635.1 Chloroflexota bacterium | reverse complement strand
GCTCGCCGCCGGAGATGTCGAGAGCGCGCGTGCAGCCAGTGAGGAGCTGGGGGCGACGGCGACCGCGTATGGCACCTCCGGGCTGCAGGCCGCGACGCGACAGGCTTCCGGTGCCGTGCTGATAGCAGACGGCAAAGCCGCGGAGGCACTACCTCTTCTGCGCGCGGCATGCCGACTGTGGCAAGAGCTGGACGCTCCCTATAACGGCGCCAGGAGCCGCCTGCTACTGGCTGACGCCTATAAGGCACTTGGGGATGAGGACGCCGCAGTGCTGGAACTGGACGCCGCGCAAGCAGTATTCGACCGGCTCGGAGCGACCCTCGACGCTCGTAGGATCGCCGAACTGCGCGGTCTGGCGGTGCTCCCGGCTGGTCTGACCGAACGTGAGGCCGAAGTGCTCAGCCTCGTCGCGACCGGGAAGAGCAACCGCGAGATCGCCGCCGAGCTGTTCCTCAGCCAGAAGACCGTGGAAAGGCATCTCTCGAACATCTTCACCAAGCTCGAGCTTTCGTCCCGCAGCGCGGCTACGGCGTATGCGTTCGAGCATGGCCTCGCGCCGCGGGCGCGTGGGTGAAAACCCCCATCGGCGAACCCCCTTAGTTGCAGGGATTGCCCGATGCCGGGACGTCCCGAGCCGGTCAATGTCGAAAGCCGGACGCCCCGCAGGGGGGCGGGACCTAGGAGGTAGGCGAATGCCGAGGTTTGTGATCGAGCGTGAGATACCCGGAGCCGGCTCGTGGTCTGCCGACGAGCTCTGCGCCGGCTCCCAGAAGTCGAACGAGGCGCTGGCATCGCTGGCTCCGCGCGTGCAGTGGCAGCACAGTTATGTCACCGGCGACAAGGTCTACTGCGTCTTCATCGCCGAGGACCCAGAGGTGGTGCGCGAGCATGCCCGTCGCAGCG
>WHTR01000255.1 GCA_009377635.1 Chloroflexota bacterium | reverse complement strand
AGCGAACGCAGCGAGCGGGTCCGAAGATCCGTCTCAAGCCGAAAGTTATGCATCATCACGAGAGCACGCCTTCTTTACGAACGGTTGAAGCAGCAAAAACAACAAGAGACCACTAATTAAACCGATAAGGTAGGCTGGCCACATGCTTACATTAACTACAACCGCCCCAGCTGGAAGGAGGGGTACTGGAACGTCTCGGAATTGATAACTCAGAACCGCGAACTTCACGGTCCCGTATAGTTCCAGTAGGAACAAGATAGAACAAAGTGCCAATGCCAACTTTCGTCCCCACTGCCTTCGTTTAAACAATCCGTAGGCAGAAACGAAGCCAGCTACGGGGAGGATGCCACTCCATAAAAAAGTTAAAATAACAACCCAGATGTAATCCCAGTCCACATTGGAGCAAGTTGCTAGACATTGTAACGATAACCAAATTCCACGAGATCCGGCGATGACCATCCATAAACCATAAGCGCTCAAGACAACGGAGATAAACTGGACTCTGTGATCACGGTGATCACGCTTTTGGAGCATAACGCTGGGCATGAGCCGCGCGCTCCTGCGCGTCGGCTCCATGCCCTTGTTAGGCAACCACAGCGTAAATGCGGTTCTCGCCCGCGAGATTCTTACCGGCGAAGAGGAACTTGAATTGCAGCCACCCGCCGAACCCGACGACGGCGGGACTGGAGACATTGCCGGGATTTCCGTTATCGCCGTAGGACAACAGCTGTCCGTTTTGGTCCACAGCGTAGATGCGGTTCTCGCCCGCGAGGTTCTTGCCGGCGAAGAGGAACTTGAAATCCCGCCACCCGCCGAACCCGACGACAGCGGGGCTTGAGACATTGCCGGGCGTGCCGGCATCCCGATAGGACAACAGCTGTCCGTTTTGGTCCACAGCGTAGATGCGGTTCTCGCCCGCGA
>WHTR01000254.1:542-938 GCA_009377635.1 Chloroflexota bacterium | reverse complement strand
GGTTCGCGCCGCGGCGCGTGCTGGTCACCGGGGCGGGACCGATCGGGCTGTTGGCGGCGCTACTTGGATGACGCGTCCGTCAAGCAGCACGGAGCGGTTCGCATTGTGGCACGTCAGGACCACCGATCCGACCGATCTCAACCCCTCACAGACCACCCGGTCAGCCTGATAAGGGGGAAACTCGGGCTAGGTCCACTCGGGCGGTTCCCGCCCTTGACGACCGTCGAGGAGACGTAGCAGTGCACAGCGAACTGCTCGGTCTCGGCGTGCTGGTGTTGATCGCCGGCCTGCTGGCCCGCGGCGCGCGCCGACTCGGTCTGCCCACCGTGCCGTCTTTCATGGTCGCCGGGATACTCCTCGGCCCCGGCACCCCCGGTCCCGTGCTCATCGAGCAAC
>WHTR01000254.1:0-532 GCA_009377635.1 Chloroflexota bacterium | reverse complement strand
CTGCACGGGCGCCGCCGCGACCCCGACCGCGAAACCCGCGCCCTGGTCCGCAAGCTGGAACGGCTCGGCCACCAAGTCAGATCGATCGCCGAGCAGTCCATCGACCTGGGTGTCGACGTGCTGCTGGGCGGTGGCGCGGACCGCTACGACCAGCAGATCGCCGGCGGGGAGTTCGCCGGCGAGACCGTCACCGAGTCGGCTGAGGACCGCGGCTACACGGTCGTCCGCGAGGCGGACGAGCTGGGCGACGTCGAGCAGCTCCCGGTCCTCGGGCTCTTCGCCGACGGTCACCTTCCGACGGAGCTCGACGGGCCACAGGCGGCATCGGGCGGCGTGAACGCCGAGTGCACCGACAACGAGGCGTTCACCGACGACATTCCGACCGTCGACGAGATGACGACGGAGGTCACCGAGTTCCTCGGCCGTGAGCGCTACGCCCAGGGCGAGCGTGCCCGTGCCGGGCACGCAACGGCTACCAGGACGTCAACGTCAAGACGACCGCCGGCATCCCGAACATGTGCGCAGCGTAGGA
>WHTR01000253.1 GCA_009377635.1 Chloroflexota bacterium | reverse complement strand
AGGGTCTTGGGCACCTCGGTGCGGCCGGGGAAGATATCGGTGAACAGCCGCTCTTTGAATGAGCGGATGATGGTGCGGATCTGATCCTTGGCGACGACTGCTCGGTCGAGCTGGCCGGCCTCGTAGGTCAGCGTCTCGTCGAGCTGCTTGAGGTGCTCCTCCGCGTGGCCGGCCAGGAAGAGCTCCGAGAATGCTGCCATCGTCATCTCGCCCCGCGACGGGTGAACGCCAGTCACCGCGGCCCACGCATCATCGCTGAACGACCGAAGGGCCCCGGTCGCCTCCGAGGCCCCTTGATGGATCGCGGCGGTCAGGCGCTCTACGGAGTCGTGCTTGTGCTCCTCGACGAAGCGAATTCGCGCGGGGTCGGTCACGGTTCGGCCGAAGGGCCGGCCGGGATTCGCCTGGAGGTAGGTGAGCTGCTTGGCCCAGTACCCGTAGATCTCGGCCGAATGGGCAGCGAGCTCCATGATCGACCACTCCCCCGGTCCCGGCGTCCGCGTGAGGAGGCCGGGCGGTAGCTGCTGGATTCGGTCGATAAACGCACCGACAGCGCGTTCAACTCGGGCGGCATCCCGCTCGCCGTACGTGTTCGCCATCGTTGGCTCCCCCTTGCTGGGCTGGTAAGGCAGGTTTCCCTGTCCTCCGTCCGGACGCCGCTCCCGCAGCCGTCTTGCACCCTGTATACTCGGACTTCACTGTCTGTCCGTGCAACCACGGTCGCGGCGTGGGTGACCCCCTATCGCGGATCATCGAGGCGCGCGGGGACTCTGCCAAAGAGACACTGGAACTCTGCCACCCGTTTTGATGTTCCTGCTAGAATGCGCTCCTCTGGACGCCGGCCGCCCCGTCGACGAGTTGAGTAGGGCCTAACCCGGCCGGAGCGCAGAGACATTTCCCAGATCGTTCGCCCCTTCCAGGGCTGTGCTGTGCCCATCTGCACCGTTGGTTC
>WHTR01000252.1 GCA_009377635.1 Chloroflexota bacterium | reverse complement strand
AGCACCCGTCTCCGGGGCCTGATCATGTGGGTTACCCCGGCCATCAGCCAGCGCTCCGCGTGCAGCCCGTCCGGCCGAGCGAACGCGAGCCCGAGCCCGGCGCCGGACGCGAGCGTTCCGAGCGCGGCGAGGACGTAGGGGGGGATGATCGAGCGAAGCCCCAGGTAACCCGACCATGAAACGAGGCAGACCCCGGCCAGGACGGCGAGCTGTCGAAGCGTCAACCCCCACACGATGGTGTCGGCCATGTCGATGTTGGAGGGGACCTTCACGCTCACGCCGCGGTCACCGCCTTGCCCGTGTTCACGAGCATGGTCTTGGTCTGCGACCAGGTGCGCGATCCCGATCCCGACTTGACCGCGTTGGCGGCAAGCAGGGGGATCTTGAAGATCAGATACAAAAGGCAGGCGACGACGAGGAGGTCCACGAGCCCTCCGGAGGAGAGCCCGAGCATCTCGCTCGAGAGCACGATCCTGAGCGCCGCGGCCAGCACGAGCGCCTGGGCGAGTGCCAGAGCCCCCCAGCACGTAAGCCGAGCTCGCCACGGCCCGAGACGATGGGCGAGTCCGCGGAGACCCAACGTGGTATCCGACTCGATGTCCGCAAGTGTGTCGGCCAGGTGGATGCTGACGACGAGTGGGGCGCCGATGAGGTACGCGGACCACAGCCGCGCGTCGAACCGATCCATCGCCGCGAACGCCGCGAGCACGAGCGTCGGGAGGCCGATCCAGAACGGTAGCCAGCTCCACGCCGTCCGCTTCAGATACGCGTTGTACACAAAGCCCGCGGCCGTTCCTATGGCGGTCAGTGCAAGCACTGGCACGCCGAGCGGGAGCGCGGCGAGGAGCCCGAGCGCCAGCAGGACCACGGCCCAGCGCCATGCCGTCGACGGCGCGACCAGCCGGCGCGGGAGCGCGCGCCAGGGCTTGGCCTGGGCATCGAGTTCGCGATCACAGTAGTCGTTGTGCAGTGAGATAGCGACCTGTGTG
>WHTR01000251.1 GCA_009377635.1 Chloroflexota bacterium | reverse complement strand
CAGCATACGGCGGGCTTAGGGTCTTCCCGGAGTGGCAGGGCGCCAAGCTGTTGTGTGCGCTGTCGCAATACAGCTACTGGTTCCTGGCCGTGCGGTTCGACCTGGACGCCCGCCGGGGCGACGTGAGCGCGCTGAAGGGCCGGCGCATCAGCGCCACGGCGGGACCAAGCGTCGCTCTCAAGCGGCTGCTGGTCGACGCCGGGATCGACCTCGATCGCGATGGAGTCCAGGTCGTTGGGGCGCCGCCCCACGACCCCAGCGCCAGCTGGTCGCGGCTGGGGATCGAGGCCATCCAGCAAGGCCTCGCGGACGCCTACTGGGGGAATGCGATGCGGGCGGAGCTGGGGGTGCGGGAGGGGATCGCGAAAGTGCTCCTCGACGTGCGCCGGGGCGACGGCCCACCGCAGGCGCGGCGGTACACGTTTGCGGCGCTGATCACCTCAGACCGGCTCATCGAGGAGCATCCGGAGGCGGCGGCCGGCGCGGTGCGCGCGATCGTGAAGACGCAGCGAGCGCTCCAGGCCGATCCCGCTCTGGCGACGCAGGTGGGGCGACGCCTGTTCCCCCCGGAGGAGGCCGAGCTGATCGCTGAGCTGGTCCGCCGCGACGCCCCCTTCTACAACCCGTCGGTCTCCGAAGAGGCAGTCGCCGGGGTCAACGAGTTCGCGCGGGACGTCGGTCTCCTCTCCGGGCCCGTTCCCTATGAGCGGGTCGTGGCCACCCAGTTCAGCCACCTCTGGGCTGAGTAACGCCCTGAGTAGCCCCAGTCGAAGCCGTCATACCAAATCGCGGGCTCGGGGCTTCCGCTAGAAGCGCGGACGCAAAGCCCCGTCATCCTGAGAGTTTGTGAATCTATCGAATTGGCCTTGTCATAGCTTGTCGTTAGTATCAACTTGGCTGCGTGAGAACTGTCACGAAATCTATTTGTTCACAACCTCTGAGGAGCGCAGCGACGAAGGATCTCTCGTGACCGCCAAATTACGCTTAAGGGG
>WHTR01000250.1 GCA_009377635.1 Chloroflexota bacterium | reverse complement strand
CAGCCCATCCTCTACCTCTTTGTCTTCGGTGTCGGTCTCAGCTCCGCCGTCGGCGGCGGGATCGCCGGCGCCCGAGGAGCCGGCGGGGCGCCCGGGGGCGTTGAATACACCACGTTCATGTATCCCGGCGTCCTCGCCATGAGCGTGCTGTTTACCGCCATCTTCTCGTCGATGAGCATCGTCTGGGATCGCGAGTTCGGCTTCCTGAAGGAGATCCAGGTCGCTCCCATCCCGCGCAGCGCCGTCGCCGTCGGCAAGGCGCTCGGCGGCAGCACCGTGGCCATGCTCCAGTCGGCCGTGCTGCTCGCGCTGGCGCCGTTCGTCGGCGTCGCGATGTCGCCGCTGATCGTCCTCGCGACCCTTGGCCTGATGTTCCTCCTCGCCTTCGCCCTCGCCTCGATCGGTGTGGCCATCGCCTCCCGCATGCGCACGATGGAGGGCTTCCAGGTGGTGATGAACTTCGTGCTGATGCCCCTGCTCTTCCTCAGCGGTGCGTTCTTCCCACTTCAGGGGCTGCCCGGCTGGCTCGCCGTGCTCACCCATCTCGACCCGGTGGCCTACGCCGTGGATGCTATCCGCCGAGTCGTGCTCGGCGGTGCCGGCGTTCCATCCGAGCTGCTCGCGTCGGTCGCCATCGCCGATGTCTCCGGCGCGCCGCTGCCGTTCGTCGCAGAGGTGGGCATCCTCCTCGCATTCATCGCCGCGGGCCTCGCCCTTGCCGTTCGCTGGTTCAGCGCCACAGAATAGTTGTTTCCCCCATCCACACCCGCGTTGCATATTCCCGCGCAATCGCTAAGATAGACGGCATATGGCTCCGTCGCGAGTTTGTCAATGATCCGACAACGGGTCGTCCCCGCCGCGGCTCAGCGCCTCGGCTACACCTTCCGCGAGCCTACGCTGCAGCCGGCGCTCCGCCACGCGTTGCGGCCCGCTTAGGGTACCAGATGCACGGAATTTCTGATCGCCTTCGAACGCAGTTCCGGCTCATCGGCGAG
>WHTR01000024.1 GCA_009377635.1 Chloroflexota bacterium | reverse complement strand
CCGATGGAGCTGTCGACGTACTTCCGCATCAACGCCGCGAGCACCGGCCAGTTCGAGCGAACACTCATCATCGCGGATGAGGGGAGCTACGTCAGCTACCTCGAGGGCTGCACCGCGCCGATGCGCGACGAGAACCAGCTTCACGCCGCGGTCGTCGAGCTGATCGCCCATGAGAACGCAACGATCAAGTACTCAACCGTCCAGAACTGGTACGCGGGCGACCGCGAGGGCAACGGCGGCATCTTCAACTTCGTGACGAAGCGCGGAAAGTGTCTCGGAGCGAACTCCAAGATCTCGTGGACGCAGGTCGAGACCGGGTCGGCGATCACCTGGAAGTACCCAGGCGTCATCTTGCAGGGGGACAACTCGGTCGGCGAGTTCTATTCCGTTGCCCTGACGAACAATCACCAGCAGGCCGACACGGGCACGAAGATGATCCACCTCGGCGAGAACACGCGGAGCACGATCGTTTCGAAGGGCATCTCGGCAGGCCACGGACAGAACACGTACCGCGGTCTGGTGCGCGTGCAGAGGGGCGCGAGGGGCGCGCGGAATCACTCCCAGTGTGACTCGCTGCTGCTGGGCGATACGTGCGGCGCACATACGTTGCCATACATCGAAGTTATGAACGACGCGTCGCAGGTTGAGCACGAGGCGTCCACGTCCAGGATCGGCGAGGACCAGCTGTTCTATTGCCAGCAGCGCGGCCTGTCGGCGGAAAACGCGGTATCGTTGATCGTGAACGGCTTCTGCAAGGAGGTCTTCCGCGAGCTCCCGATGGAGTTTGCGGTCGAGGCGACGAAACTGCTGGGCGTCAGCCTCGAGGGGAGCGTCGGGTAGTGCTGGAGATCCGAAACCTCCACGTGCGTGTCGACCGACAGGAGATCCTGAAGGGCGTCGACCTGTCGGTTAAACCCGGCGAGGTCCACGCCGTGATGGGGCCCAATGGCTCTGGGAAGAGTACGCTCGCCCAGGTGCTCGCCGGCCATCCCGCGTACACGGTGACCGAGGGAAAGGTGCTGTTCGAGGGCCGTAATCTCCTCGAAATGCCACCCGAGGCGCGCGCACGGGAGGGTGTGTTCCTTGCGTTCCAGTACCCGGTCGAGATTCCGGGCGTGGCGAACGCGTACTTCCTGAAGGCCGGGCTGAACGAGATCCGGGCGCACCGCGGCCTCCCGGAGCTCGACGCGATCGAGTTCCTGCAGCTGCTGCGCGAGAGGATGCGTTTCGTGGAGATGGACCAGGCGATGGCGAACCGGCCGGTCAACGAGGGCTTCTCGGGAGGCGAGAAGAAGCGGAACGAGATCCTCCAGATGGCCATACTGGAACCTCGGCTGGCTATCCTCGACGAGACGGACTCCGGATTAGACATCGACGCGCTGCGGGTTGTGGCGAACGGGATCAACACGATGCGGCATCCCGAGCGCGCGATGCTGCTCGTGACCCACTACCAGCGGGTCCTGAACTACGTTACCCCGGACTACGTGCACGTGCTTCTTGGCGGGCGCATCGCGCTCTCCGGCGGCAAGGGCCTCGCCCTGGAGCTGGAGGCCAAGGGGTACGACTGGGTAAAGGATGAGGGACCCGTTCCTGTTGCTGCCGAGGGGGGAAGCTGACACATGTTGCAGGTCGCGCGAGAGAAGGAGCAGTTCCTCTCAGCCTATGAGGCGCTGCAGCGTAACGTGCTGCCGCCAGAGCCAGCGTGGCTGCGGGAAACTCGACAGCGGGCTCTGACGCGCTTCGAGGACCTGCACTTCCCGACAACGCGAGACGAGGACTGGAAATACACGAGCGTGGCTCCCATCGTGGAGACGCCGTTTCAGCCCATTCTGGACGGCGCGCCCGATCTGCCGGAGGCGGACGCGGCCCGCCTCACGCGTGTTCGAGCGCTCGCACCCGACGCGCGGGGATGGACGCAGCTTGTCATCGTCGACGGTCGTGTCGCGCCGAACCTGTCGTCGCTGCCTGTCCGACGAGATGGTCTGGTCGTCGCGGGCCTCTCTGAGGCGGTGCAGACCCAGGAGGCGGCGGTCGAGTCGCACCTCGCGCGCTACGCTCGATACGAGACGAATGCTTTCACGGCGATCAATACGGCTCTCATCCGGGATGGCGCGGTGGTCTACGTGCCCGACGGGTACATCGTGGAGGAGCCGATCCACGTTGTCTTCATCGCCACCTCGCGCGAGGCGCCAACGGTAGTACACCCGCGGACGCTCGTCATCACCGGGACGGGAAGCCAGGCAGTCGTCATCGAGACGTACGTCTCGGCGCAGGATGCGCATGTGTTCAGTAATGCCGTCACTGAGCTGGTGCTGGGCGATGGGTCGGTCCTTTCCCACTACAGGCTGATGTTGGAGGGTCCGAGCGCGTACCACGTGGCTACAACGCAGGTGCACCAGGCATGCGACAGCGCGTACACGTCGTACTCTATCGCGATGGGGGCCCGGCTCGCCCGAAACGACTTGAACGTGCTGCTGGACGGTGAGGGTGCGGACTGCACGCTGAATGGTCTGTATGTCGCGACGGGCACGCAGCACGTCGATCACCACACGTCCATCGACCATGCCGTGCCCCACGGGACGAGTCGGCAGCTGTACAAGGGCGTTCTCGATGGCAGAGGGCGCGCCGTCTTCAACGGAATGATCCGCGTGCGACCTGGCGCCCAGAAGTCCGACGCGCACCAGATCAACCGGAACCTCCTCCTGTCGGAGCAGGCGATCGTGGATACGAAGCCGCAGCTAGAGATCCTCGCCGATGACGTGCGCTGCACGCACGGCGCAGCCATCGGACAGCTCGATGACGACATGCTCTTCTACGCGCGGAGCCGCGGGATGGGCGAGCAGACCGCGCGCGGCCTCCTCACCTACGGGTTCGCGGCCGAGCTCATCGAACGCATCGCCATCCAGACCCTCCGGGAGCGGCTCGCGCAACTGCTGATGTCGGCCCTTCGCACGGGCTGGGAAGCCAAGGTGCGGCCATGAGTACAGGGACGCGGATGAGCCAGCCCACCTCCGGGGGCGCATTTCCCGTACAGCGGATCCGAGACGACTTCCCGGTTCTCAACCAACGCGTCAACGGCCAGCCGCTCGTATACCTCGATAACGCGTCGACCGCCCAGAAGCCGCGCGTCGTCATCGACACGCTGAGTCGTTACTACGCGGAGGACAACGCCAACATTCATCGAGCGATCCACACGTTGGCGGAGCGAGCGACGCAGGCGTACGAGCGGACCCGATCGAAGGTGCGCGAGTTCATCAATGCCGCGGATTCCCGAGAGATCATCTTCGTCCGGGGAACGACCGAGGGCATCAACCTCGCGGCGCAGAGCTATGCTCGGTCCGTCCTCACGGAAGGCGACGAGATCATCGTCTCCGCGATGGAGCACCACTCCAACATCGTGCCGTGGCAGCTCGTGTGCCAGCAGGTGGGGGCGCGACTCCGCGTGATCCCCGTGGACGACGACGGCGAGCTCCTGGTCGACGAGTATCGACGGCTCCTGAGCGAGCGAACGAAGCTCGTCGCCCTGGCGCACGTGTCCAACGTGCTGGGGACCATCAATCCGGTCAAGCAGATGATCGAGATGGCCCACAGCCACGGCGCTCCGGTGCTGCTGGATGGCGCGCAGGCAGTGCCGCACCTGCGAGTCGACGTCCGGGACCTGGACTGTGACTTTTACGCCTTCTCCAGTCATAAGCTGTATGGGCCGACCGGTGTCGGTGCGTTGTATGGAAAGGCAGATCTCTTGGAGGAGATGCCGCCGTACCAGGGTGGCGGCGAGATGATCGCCTCGGTCACGTTCGAGAAGACCCAGTACAACGTCCTGCCGTACAAGTTCGAGGCCGGCACGCCCAACATCGCGGGTGTCGTGGGGCTGGGAGCTGCCATCGACTACGTGCAGCAGGTCGGCCTGAGCGCCGCCGGCGGGTACGAGCACGAGCTGCTCGACTACGCCACGGGTGTGCTCGCCGCGATTCCGGGTCTGCAGATCATCGGGACGGCCCGCGAGAAGGCGAGCGTGATCTCCTTCGTCATAGACGGCATCCACGCTCACGACCTGGGGACGATTCTTGATCAGCATGGTGTGGCTATCCGCGCTGGCCACCACTGTGCGATGCCGCTCATGCAGCGTTTTGGCGTGCCTGCCACGGCGCGGGCGTCGTTCGCGTTCTACAACACGCGCGAGGAGGTTGACGCGCTGGCCCGCGCGGTCGACGCAGCCATCGAGGTGTTCGGCTGATGTCCGAGCTGACTGAGCTGTATCAGGAGGTCATCCTCGACCATAATCGCCGGCCGCGCAACTTCGCGAAGCTCGAGAGCGCGAACCGGATGGCCGAAGGGATCAACCCCCTGTGTGGCGACCAGGTCGTCGTGTACCTGCAGCTAGATGGCGATCGGATTGTCGACATGAGCTTCCAGGGGTATGGCTGTGCCATCGCGAAGGCCTCGGCGTCGCTGATGACCGAGCAGCTCAAGGGGAAGTCGCGGGCGGACGCGGATCAGCTCTTCGCCGCCCTCCATGCGCTGCTCACTGGGGATCCGTCCGTCGATCTCAGCGAAGACGGGCTCGGCAAGCTGGAGGTCCTCGCCGGCGTTCGAGAGTTTCCCATCCGGGTCAAGTGCGCGACCTTGGCGTGGCACGCGATGCGCGCGGCGCTCCGTCAGGATCGCCCGCAGGTTTCAACGGAGTAGCAACGATGCATGGCGATGAGCGCATCACGTTCAGTCGAGACTGTGAGGTCATCCAGGTCCCCGCTGGCTCCCGGATGGTGCTGCACGCGGGGACGGGTGGAAGCATCCACCAGGCCCTGGGCGGGACGTACACGGTCGTGACCGACGAAGGGTTCATGGTCCGCGTCCAGAACCAGGATGTGGACGCCATCGGAAAGGACCTCGATAGCACGATCCAGCAGCTCGCCTCCGCGCAGCCGCAGTCGGCCGAGGAGGTCGAGGGGCTCGTCTGGGACCAGCTTCGGACGTGCTTCGATCCCGAGATTCCGGTCAACATTGCGGACCTGGGGCTCGTCTACGCGTGCGCGGTGACGGTACGTGACGGAGGTGGGTACCGCGTGCACATCGAGATGACGCTGACGGCGCCCGGCTGCGGTATGGGCGATGTGCTCAAGGCCGAGGTTGAGAGCAAGCTCCCCACCATCCCGGGCATCACGGAGACCGACGTCGAGCTGGTGTTTGACCCGCCGTGGGACTTCAGCATGATCCCCGATGCCGCCAAGCTCACGCTCGGCATGATGTGAGCCGCGGGGTTGGACCGCAAGCTGGAATCGACGATGCCCCAAGACGTCTTTGCTCGCCCCTTGAAGGACCTCCGGATCTCGGTGACGGATCGGTGCAACTTTCGGTGCACGTACTGCATGCCATTCGACGAATACCCGTGGATCCCGAACAACGAGCTCCTGAGGTACGACGAGGTCGGACGCCTCGCCCGTCTCCTCGTGGGCTTGGGTGTGGATGAGATCCGGCTCACCGGTGGCGAGCCTCTCATCCGTCCACACCTCGAGGACCTCATCAGGCGCCTCTCATCGATACCAGGGATGGATGATCTTTCTCTCACGACGAACGGCTCGCTCCTCGCCGAGAAGGTCGCCTCCCTGAGGGCTGCGGGCCTTCAGCGCGTGAATGTCAGCTTAGACACGTTGAACCCCGAGAAGTTCCGGCAGATCCGACGCCGGGGTGACCTCGCAAAGGTCCTTGACGGGCTGTTCGCCGCCAAGGACCACGGGCTCCACCCTATCAAGCTCAACGCAGTGATTCAACGCGGTGTCAACGACGACGACATCGTCCCTCTCGTCGAGTTCGCTCGCCAGCATGGATTCACGATTCGCTTCATCGAGTTCATGGACGTCGGCAACGCGAACGGGTGGGTTCTGGACCGGGTCGTCTCGAAGCGGGAGATCCTCGATGGCATCAACCGCGTCCACCCGCTGCGGGAGATCGGGCGAAACGGCGGACGTGCGCCGGCCGTTGACTACGAGTTTGTCGATGGCGCAGGGCAGGTCGGCGTCATCGCCTCAGTGACGGAGCCCTTCTGCGCGAGCTGCACGCGGCTGCGGTTGACCGCCGACGGGAAGCTCGTCACCTGCCTCTTTGCCGGGCAGGGTCACGACCTCAAGACGCCGCTGCGGCGGGGTGACAGCGATGACGAGCTGGTCAGTCGGGTCGCGGCCATCTGGGGAGGGCGACATGACCGCTACTCCGAGGAGCGCCTCGCTGCGCTGCGCTCGCCAACAGGGTATGATGCGGCCGGGCGCCACAAGATCGAGATGATCACCCTCGGGGGCTGACGCATGGAATACCGCCCTCTGGGCAACTCGGGCCTTCAGGTCTCGCTCGCCGGCCTCGGCACCAACAGCTTCGGCCGTCGGTGCGACGGGGCACAGAGCGTGGCCGTGGTCCATCGGTCGATGGATCTCGGCATCACGTTCTTCGATACCGCAGACATATACGGCGATGGGCTCTCCGAGGAGTACATTGGAAACGCCGTCCAGGGCCGGCGACACGAGGTGATCCTGGCCACAAAGTTCGAGAGCGCGATCGGCGATGGACCGCTCCGCCGCGGCGCGTCCCGACGCCACATGATGCATGCGGTCCACGCCAGCCTCCAGCGCCTCAAGACCGACTACATCGACCTCTACCAGATCCACTTCTGGGATCCTACGACGCCGCTTGAAGAGACGATGCGGGCGCTAGACGATCTGGTCACACACGGCGACGTCCGCTACATCGGGTGCTCGAACTTCGCCGCTTGGCAGGTGGTCGAGGCGCAGTGGATCGCGCGGTCCGAGCATATCGAGCCCCTCATCGCTGCACAGAACGCGTTCAGTCTCCTGAATCGCTCCATCGAGGCGGAGCTGGTGCCCGTTTGCGAGAGATATGGACTGGGGGTCATTCCATACTCGCCCCTGGCGGGCGGGTTTCTGACCGGCAAGTACCGCTCTGGCCAGCCGCCGCCGGCTGGTTCTCGCCTGGCGACGAGCGGAGAGCGGGCGCCGCGCACCCTCAACGAGGCGAACTTCGCCACGCTGGCGAAGCTTGAGCGTTTCGCCAGCGAGCGGGACCATACAGTCGGAGAGCTCGCTCTTGCCTGGCTGGGGTCGCAGTCCGCGGTGGGGAGCGTCATCGCTGGCGCGACCCGCCCGGAGCAGGTGGATGAGAATGTGCGGTCCCTCGAGTGGCGCCTCAGCGGTGACGACACGAACGCGCTGGACGCCCTTCTCGCTGGCTAGCAGGTCGACGGAACTGTCATGGGGACTAAAAGGGCGAGCACAGTCGTAGGCGCGCAGATTTCCGGTCTGCACCTGTCCACGATCAGGGCCGACGGTCCGTCAAGCCTCGCGGCTGATTCCTTGGCTTGCGTGCTCGCGCTAGCCCGTGGAGGACAGCCGTGAATCCGATGACGCACGCCGCCGCGATCGTCATTACCGCGCCGACCTTGACGGATACAGGCTCGTACGTGAACGTGACGGTGTGGCGGCCGGCGGGCACGACCACGCCCCGGAACAGATAATCGGCCCGGAGCACCGGCGCCCCCTGGCCGTCGATACGCGCAACCCAGCCAGGGGAGTAGCGGTCGGTGAGGACCAAGATCGCGTCTCGCTCTGCTGCTACGTCGATCACGACCCGTTCGCCGTCGTAGGAGGTGACGTGGACGCTGCCCGGTGCGTCGGTCGCGTCGGCGAATCGGGTCCCCTCCACCGACCGAGGGATGTGTACGCCCGTGGGGATCGGGTCTTCGAGGAGCGCCGTTGTTTGCGGGTCGAACGGACCCTCGCTGATCAGCGTGAGCGCCTGGCGCCCGGCTGGCACGATTGTTCCAGTCCCGACAAGGAATGCGCGCGGCAGGGCATCTCGGTTCCGGTAGATGCGGACCTTCGCATCCTGATACACGAGGCGGTATTCGCGCTTGTCCCGGGCCTGGGTCACCTCTTTCGTCTCCGAGTCCGTCAGCGCCACGCCGTAGATCTCCAATCCGCCGGTTGGCGCGGTCGTCTCGATCGTGACACGGCTCACCGTCATCGGCGCCTCGGTTGAGAGCGCGGCGAAGGAGAGATGCTCGCCAGGGCGGCCTCCTCCGAAGTCCGTGGATTCATACGTGAATGCTACTGGCGCGCGGTCGTGCTTCGCCGCGGGCGCGCCCGGAACGTCCAGCCGCGCGTCAGATACGTCGCGGCCGGCGAGGAGCTCCAGCGTGTGGGTTGTGCCGTCGGGAGCCTCCAGGGAGATGCGCGCGACCGGTGTCTCGTCGGGGAGGTTCATCGCATCCCAGAGGCGGGCGATCACGCGAACCTCGTCGGCCCGCACGGGGCGCCCATCGGGCAGCAGCGTCCCGCCTGCGCCCGGTGTGCCCGACTTACCGCTGAATAGCGGCTGCTCGGGATCGAAGCCGGTCGAGCCGTGGTCGATGAGTGATTCCGGCGTGTTCCTTCGGACCACGTAGCGCGCATTCAGAAGGTCGAACATCTGCTCGCCCGTGTACTCCGTGGCTCCAATGTAGTCGATGTGTCGGTTCGGCTGGATGGACGAATAGCCGTTGGCCTCGTCCAAGCCGGCCACGAGCAACCGGTTCGGCTCGGCCCAGCCGAGCTTCTTCTCGGTCGAATCGGTCGACGGATCGGTGTAGATCCGGAACACCTCGTCGCCAGTCGGGAGCAGGAGCGGTGGGATCTCGGGGCGCAGGTCCGCGATCCGTCCGAGTGGATGGAATGTCAACCCGACGACCGACAGGTCGACGAAGATGAGGCCCACCGTTACGACGCTGGCAGCGCCGTGAAACCGGCGTCCGAGAAACCACGTGGCGAGCGCGAGAGTCGACGCGAGCATCAGGGCGATCTGCCATGCGGTGGCCGGGTTCGTCACCGACAGACCCTCGGCCGCGAGCCGACCGATCCGCTCGGCTGTCAGCGGGGCGCCGTCGACGCTCGTCGGGATATCCGGCAAGTCAAGGTACCTCGTGAACAGTGCGGGGCTATTCAGAGACAGTCTGAGGACCTCGTCGTCCGCCCGTTCGAGTCCATAGGCCAGACCAATGACCAACAGGGTTCCCAGCGCGACCGTGGGGGTCGCCTTTCGTATATCCGGCCTTGACCGGCGGGAAAGCCAGTCGACGCCGTAGCCGGCAAGGCCCGCCATGGCCAACGAGAAGGGCAAAGAGAATCGGCCCGGCGACCGAAGCACCTCGAAGCCAGGTAGCTCGTGGAGGGCGCGCCAGAGGTCGACTGGGGCGTATGGGCCCATCGCCACAGCGAGCGAGCCGCCAGCGAGTAGTCCAAAGAAAAAACGGTGGTATCCGCACCCGACGACGAGCCCCACCAGGGCGAGGACCAATGGGAGGACGCCAACGTACACGGTGGTCTCCCATTTGATTCCCAAGCCCCAGTAGCCCCCGTGCGCGGTGTCGTATATCCTGGGAAGGAGCAAGGTGACGACGTCTCCGGGCCAGATGCTGTTCGTTGCGGCGAGTGCGGGCGCCAGGCCGCGACTTCGCCAGTTCTCCTGGCCCAGCTCGTACAGCGGCAGAAGCTGAACGGCGCTCAGCCCGATGCCAACGGCTCCTGCAATCCCCAGTATGCCCGCTCCTACGGCGCATCGACGGAGAAGACTGAAAACCAGCCTGATGCGGGAGCCTCGGCGGGCGGCGAGACCTTCTGCTCGATGCTCTCCACGCTCTGCGCCGACCAAGACGCGGTACACGACGAAAGCCGCGACCGTGGCGCCGCTCATCATCGTGACCTGCATGTGTACGGCGAGACTCTGTACGCCGACGGCTGAGCCCGCGAAGACGGCAAATCGCCATCGCTCGCCGCCCGTTGAGCGAAAGGCACGTTCCACGAGGGCGAGCTGGAGCGGGAGCCACACGAGCGCCTGGTACACGTTGGTATGGACGATCTGGCCCGCGACAAAGCCGCAGTACGCGTATGTCATCCCGCCCGCGATGCTCCCCGTCCGGCCCATGCCCAGGGTGCGGAGCAGGACGTACATGAACGCGCTTGCGAGTACGCTGTGGATGATCCGCAGGACAACCAGGCTCGCCTCGGGCGCAAGCCACGGCAGGAGGAGGAGGTGGATGGGATATAGCATCCCCGCCTCGCCGTCGGCGAACAGCGGATACCCAGCGAACATACTCGGTGTCCAAAGCACGAGCCGCCCCTGCGCGAGTGCCTCGGAGGTGGCCACGAGGATGGGGAAGTAAAATGTTTCGACGTCGTCCGCCATGGGGATCAGCCCGAATGCCCATGCAGGCAAGTGGAACAGGAGACTCGCGCTGACGAGGACAGCGCCGGTCGCAAGGGCCCGGGGTCGAAGCGGAACGAACCGGGCGATCAGAGTCCCTCCTCGACCCGGGTGCGGGCTGACCCAGCGGATTCGAATGCGACAGCCGCTCGCAGAGATTGCCCGCCACGGTGGGCAGACATCTAAATGAAGTAAATTCTAAGAAAAGGCTAAGAACAGCGGCCATTGTACCCGCTTGTGGAGCACGGTGACCACCACCTCGGCGTCGAGGACGTCTCGAGGCAGGTCAAGAGGTCATCCCGCGACCGTCTCACGCGGTCGACGGATCTCCCGGCGGTGAAACGGGACAGTCCGTAGGTGCAGTCGACTTGTTATCCTGTGCGACGTGTTCGGGCGCCGCACTCGAGGGAGGTGAGGAGGGTGTGCCCGACGCCGCGCGGGGGTGTAACGGACTACTGTGCTTGAAGGATCGTGGCGTTCGCTTCGTCATATGCGCCGCCTTTGACCTGGCGGCCGCTCATCGTGGTGAGCGTCGTGTCCCCGTTCTGGTCGAAGCTCCACCGGCCGAGGACACCATCGAAGTCCCGGGTCGCGAACACGGCATCTCGAATGGCGGCGCGGTCGGCGCTGCCAGCCCGCTCGACGGCTGCGAGGGCCGCCTTCGCGGCTTCATAGCCATATGCCGCGTATGACTCGGGTTCGATGCCGTAGGTGTCCTTGTACCGCGTGTAGAACTGCGCGCCTTTGCCCGTCAGCTTGGGGGCGGGCATTCCACCGAACGTGAGGTACGAGTCCTCTCCCGCACGGCCGGCGGAATCGATGAACGCCTGATCGTAGACCCCGTCGGGCGCCATAAACTTCAGGTTCGGCATGGCTGCCTTGAGATCCTGAACGAGCTTACCGGCGTTGTTCGCCGTGACCCCCCCGAAGTAGACGAGGTCCGGATTCGTGGCGCGAATGCGCTCGGCCAGAGCTCGGTAATCAGACGCCTTGGGGTCGATGCCATCCGGACCGCCGACGACCTCGAGACCGACCCGCCGGGCGGCCTCCGCGTACAACACAGCGATGCCCCGTCCATATAGCTCGGTGTCGTCCAAAACGTATACTCGTCTCGCACCGATCTCCCTAGTCCAGTTTGCAGCGGCCGCTGCCTGTATGTCATCGGTCGGGATCACGCGCGCGTAGTTCCGATCGCACCCCTCGTAGTACTTCTCCGGCTCCCCCTGCTCTGTCGCGCCCGGAACGGCCTTCGTAAGGCCCGGGTACGTGTTGCCGGGGGAGATCATGACGACATTCGCCCTGCAGAGGATCGGGATCGCAACGGCGGCGGCGCCGGAGTTGAACGTGGCGAGGTAGGCCACGACCTCGGGGTCGTTGACGGCTCGGTTGGCGTTCGCAGCCTCAGTCGCGGCATCCCAGTTCCCCTTGGCCGCCGTGGCGTCGTCCCAGTCTTCGTATCTGACGGTCAAGTTTCCGACTCGGCTGCCGTTCTCTTCAATGG
This sequence comes from Chloroflexota bacterium, assembly GCA_009377635.1. Taxonomy (GTDB): domain Bacteria; phylum Chloroflexota; class UBA6077; order UBA6077; family SHYK01; genus WHTR01. The sequence continues at coordinate 25,122 of WHTR01000024.1, read as the reverse complement.
CCATCTTGATGCCGTTCGAGATGGAATCCGTCAGCCCTTTCGTGGCGCCGATCCGTGGCATGCTCGACACCACCTTGATTGTCTCCCCCGACGGGGCGCCTCCTGGAGCGCACGCAGCAGCAACGAAGCTGACCGTCAGCAGGACGACGAGACCGCGAAGCAATACTGCCCCAGGCGTCTTTTTTGTTGGGGGGACGCTGATCAACGTTGCCCTGGCAAACCTGCTCATGCCACTTCTCCCGATCCGTCTCACAGGACGTCCCACTCGTGAGCGTTCCAGGCCTGGGTAGCGCCGAGGCCTCCCGCTCCAACGTTGATCAACCGATTGCTCAGCAGGGTTGGCGACGTGTTGTAGAGGATGCCCATGATGACGGCCTGGTCGGAGAGGTGATGCAGGATCTGGCCTAGGATCGGGAGGCGCTCCTGCTTGGGGATGGTCATGAAAAATCGGTCGATGAGGCCGTCGAAGTCGGGGTTGACGTAGCGGGTGCGGTTCCCCGTCACCCGGAAGTTGTTCTCGGGCAGCGCCGTGTTGCGGCTGTGGATGCTCCGCATCCCGCGGACGTCGTTCGGGTTGCGTGTCAGCTCGAAGGCCGGGAACGTCGCGCGATACTCCTGATCCGACGCGCGTTGTCGTGGGATGATCACCGGGTCCACCGTTACTCCGACCTGCTGGAGATCGTCATTGATGGAGAACAGCATCTTCTCGCGGAGGTCGTCCCCCGCTGTCGTCCGGATCTCCAACGACAGCGGTTGATTCGTCGCGTCGCGCAGGATGCCGTCCGGGCCCCTCGTGTTACCGAGCCCTTCGAGCATCTGGGCCGCCTTCCGCGGATCGTACTCGTAGCGGACGACGCTGCGCTCCTCGATCTCCCGATACTCGGCCTGGTTGGGATTCATGAAGCTGTTCGCGACTGCGCTCGTGCCACCCATGAGAACGTCGACCTGCTCCTGGCGGTCGATCGCGTGGAGCAGCGCCCGCCGGAATCGGACGTCACCTACGATCGCGGGACTGGCGCCGATGAACTGTGGGTAGAGGGCGATCCAGTTCTCGAACGACAGGTCCATGCGGCCATCGCTCCACTGGTCGCGCGCCTGCATCGCCTGCTCGCCAGCAAGGCTCCGTCCCATCGTCAGCTCCACGGAGCCCGCGAGGAGGTTGGACACCAAGGTGCTCGCGTCTTCGATAAATCGCACCTCGATCTCGTCGATCTTCGGTCGGCCGAGGACATAGCTGTCGGTGGCACGGAAGACGAGGTGGCTTCCGAGCTCCCAGTCGTCGAGCCTGAAGGGGCCGTTTCCCACGAACTGGTTGCTCCAGTACGGGTGATCGGTGAATGTTGCCTTCTCTTCGGAATACGCCTGCTCGAGCAGGTGGCGTGGAATAGGAACGGCGCGCCGGTAGCTGAACAGCGAGTCTGCCTCGTTGAAAGGCTCCGCCCAGTGCACGACGACGGTGCGGCTGTCCCGCGCCTCGACCCGGTCGATGAGGTCGTAGGCGAAGTCCCCGAAGACTGGCAGGTCCTTATCTCGAACCACGGTCATCGTGAACACGAGGTCCTCTGCGGTGAAGGGCGTCCCGTCGTGCCACTGGACGCCGTCTCTGATGGTCCAGGACGTCTCCATCCGGCCGTCAGGGAGGAGCTTCCACTGGTCGTTCTCGAGGGAGGGGACCGCCACCGCGAGCTGGGGACGCAGCCCACCGCCCGGGTCCGGCGTCGTCAGCCCAGCTGCCACGAGCTGCTCGAGCGCATCGATCCCGCGGACCCGCGAGGCCGGGTTCAGCTTCTGGTAGAGGGTGTGCGGATCGCCCTGGATCGCGGCGGTCACCCGCTTGGGGCCGGTCGACGCCGATGTACCGTCGTCGGTGCCCTGGCCTCCGGGCGTGGCGGGTCCGGGCGCGCACGCCGCGAGCAGGATCGTGGCCGTTAACGCGGAGACCAACACCTTCTTCCAGGGACTCATCTCCCACCTCCGGTGTACGCCTGTCCATCTCGGTTTGATGATGCGCTCCAATGAGCCTCGACGCCCGATGACGTTACGTCAATCGGCTCACTGAGGATGCGGATGTCCATGGGCATGACTGTGATCATGGTCGTGGTCGTCGTCGTGATGATCGTCATGCCCATGGTCGTGCTGGTGCGGGCGAGCCCCGGGCACAAGGCCTGCGCGCCGCTCCCGGGCTGTCGTGAACACCAACGACTTCACGACCACGGGCACGGCGTGGACGTCCTCTAGCTCCTCTCCGAGATCGATGTAGTCCAGGTCGTTGAGCTGCACCTCGTCGATGGAGACGAGGTCGTGGCCTGGGATCACCTCTCGCGTGAGCATGTTGCCCACGGCTCCGCCGATATCCGAGTCGAAGACGAGGGTGAGAGGCTGCGTGGACGCAATGGTGTTGGGGAGCGCCCGGGCAATTCCCTCCGCCAGCGTCTTGACGTGCTGATAGGACGGCTCCATCCGCCATTTGAACGCGAGGGCGATGTCCTGGTCCCCCTCAACGACGTCGAGGCGCTGCATCCCCTGCTCGATCGACTGTCGAACCGATTCCACCGAGTACTCGCCGTCCCCGGGCATGACGGGGGCGACGACCTGGAGGTTCCGATGGGGCAGCAGCGCCGGCTTCGACACGTGGATCGTGCTGCCGCTTACCTGGAGTGTGTACTGCCCGGCCCCGATCACCGTGGCCCGGATCGTCTGCTCGGCCTGGTCAACGGGAACGCCCAATCGCCCGACGCGGCTCATGGCCGCCGACCCCAGGAGGATGCCCAGGTCACCGAAGTTCCGCGTCTCATTCCCGTAGACATACTCGGACACACCCCCGGAGAAGCTCACCGCGTCGAGAGGGCCCATGTACGCAATCGGGGCGGTGATCATGAGAATGTCGGCGAGGCGCCCCAGACGGCGCCGCTCGGCAACGTTGTAGAGGCACTCGGCCAGCAGGTCAGCCATCGCCTGCTGATGCTCCTGGCGGAGCGGTTCGCCGATCTCAAGCGAGATCCCCAGCTCGTCGGCGATGAGCTGGCCGGCGGCCTCGATACGCGTGATCCGGCCCGCCGCGTCCATCGCCACCAGGCGCGCCCCCACGTTCATCGCTGCCGTCTCGAGGACCTCGCCGGCTCGGCAGATGGCGAACTTGGCCGTGCCACCGCCCATGTCGATGTTCATCACCGTCCTGGGTTCGCCGTCCCGGGGGCCCGAGCGCGCGCACGCGCCCGACCCGTACGCTGCCATGACCGCCTCGAGATTGGGCCCGGCCGTCGCGCACACGAACTTGCCGGCCTGCTCGGCGAACAGCGCCGCGATCGCCTCCGCGTTGTTCTTCTTCGCAGCCTCACCGGTGAAGATCGTTGCGCCCGTCTGGACGTCGGCCGTGCTCATCTCGGCGTCCTTGTAAACGCCCTCGATGAATCTCGACAGCTCCTCGGTGTCGATGGTCGTCTCGTCGACGTATGGCGTGAGGAGGATCGGCGACTTGAAGACGATGCTGCGGTCCACGACGACGAAGCGGCTCGAGAGGGCGAGGCCCTGTCGCTCCAGCACGAGGCGGGAGAACATGAGGTGGGAGGTGGAGGACCCGACGTCGATGCCGACGCTGGTCAGCGTGATCCGGTTGCCCGCCTCCTCCGGGGTGAGGGCGATCATCTCGGGCTCGCCCGGGTGGGAATGGAAGAAGTCGTCGTGTTCAGGGTCGTGGATGTGCCCGTACATGCCTTCGGCGTGGTCATGCGCGCCCCAGTGGCCGTGCTCATGGTCCGTGCCGGGCTGCGGGTTCGTCGGCTGTGCGCTGCTTTGATCTTGCTGGCTCACCTTTCCCTCGCAGGACGTGATTCGATCACGGTCGCACGGTCCGACGCTCGCAGGTCGAACACTGCAACATCGTTGCGCCCATAGTACGCACCCGCGCCCGCCGCGTCAAATTCGGGGCAAGAACCGCTTGGCGTTCTCGCCGAGGATCTTCACTTTGGCGCTCTCCGACATCGTCTTCTCCGTGATCAGCGGCACCCCATCCGGCCAGCATGTGCCACCGTGTGGATAGTCGGTGCTGAACAACCAGAGGTTCTCCCCGAGGGCCTCGACGGCGTAGGGGATGTGCGCCTCCTCGGCCTCGATGGAGCAGAAGAGCTGGCCGCTGGCGACGATCTCCGAGGGGGTGCGTTTGAGGTAGGGGGTCTGGGGGGAGCCGGGGGAGTAGGCATCGTCGAGCCGTTCGAGGAACCAGGGGAGCCAGCCGCCGAAGCTCTCGAAGAGGCCGATGCGGAGGGAGGGGAAGAGGTCGAAGACGCCGCCGCCGATGAGGGCGGCGAGGGCGTACTGGCCGCCCCAGGCGTGGTAGATGCCGTTGGGAGCGCTGACCCAGGGGGTGAGGGGAGGGCGGTTGGAGCCGCCGTGGACCCAGATGGGCAGGTTGAGCTGCTGGGAGGCGGCGAAGAGGGGGTGGAGGCGGGGGTGGTCGAGCATGCTGCCGTCGGGGCAGGCGCGGGAGATGAAGGTGCCGGCGAAGTGGACGTCGTGCTCGGCCCAGTAGGAGAGGGCGGCGACGGTCTCGGGGATATCGCGCATGGAGGCGTCGGCGACCCAGCGGAGGCGGCCGTCGGACTCGGCGCAGTAGGAGCTCATGAAGCGGTGGTAGGCGCGGTGGAGGGCGCTCTCGAAGCCGACATCGTCGAGCATGCAGAAGCCGTCGGACTGGCTGGGGAACATGACGCTGATGTCGACGCCGGCGGTGTCCATGTCCCGCACCCGGATCGTCGGGTCCCAATGGCACGCTGGATCGATATCCCTACCCGCGTTCGAGATGGCACGGCTAGGAGCCCCGTTCCCCTCGCTCCGCTCGCCCTGGGGTGCAGCAAAGGCGTCGTAGACACCCATGGGGTGACCCGGGAGGCGAGGCCAGAGCAGCTCGCCGAGGCCGACGTCGCCGGAGCGGTGCTGGCGGGCCTTGACCGCGGCACTGAACGATTCGAACATCGCTCGGTACGTGGGGTCGATGAACTCCTTGTAGGTCCGATCGAGGTCCCAGTACTCGCGGATGTGTGAGTCTGCGTCGATGACCGTGTGGCCGTTATAGCTCATCGGGGATGCCTCCTCGTGGATTGAACGTTCCGCGACGCTTGAGATGGCGCATCTATTCTCATTCCACCGTGAGAACCGCATTCCGTAGGCACACTACTGTGCGGGTTTCATCGTGGCTTCCGTTTAGAACCGAGTCTGCGACAGCCGGAGGAGAAATGCCTGCTTCATCTCCTCCTTCGCCAGACATCGAGAGAGTCTCAGCTCAGCGTGCCGTGGAAAAGGGCCTGATAGAAAATGAGACACCCGTTCCGAGACCGGTGTCGTTGATAGAGAGCGCTTCCGAGTCGAGCAGAGCCGAACAGTAGGTCTACTACGCGTTGGACGTCTCGGCTTCGACCTCGAGATGGAGGAAGTCGATCAGATTCCCGGCAAGCATCTCGTGCTTCTCGTCATCGGCAACGCCGGCCATCTGCTTGTCGAGTAGCTCCTGCGTGCCGGGCCAGTGGCAGACGACGTGGGGGAAATCGCTCCCCCATATCACGTGGTCGACGCCGATCTCGTGGCGCAGCTTGATCCCGATGGGGTCGTCGTAGAAGCCCCAGTAGGCGTGCTCCTTGATGTACTCGCTGGGCGGCGCGTCGAGTCGGGGAATGCCGAAGAGGCGCTCCGCCCAGTGGTGGTTCTTCTCATACTCAGCGTCCATCTGCTCGAGGTAGAAGGGGATCCACCCGATGTTGTTCTCGGCCCAGTAGATCTTCAGCGAGGGAAAGCGGTGAAACAGCCCGTCGAACACCATCTGGCACGCCGTCAGCGACCCGCAGCGGGACGCGTTGGCGTGCCGATAGAGGCGGTTGATGAAATCGTCCTCCAGGTTTCCGGACTCGGGCACCCGAGGATACCGGAACAGCCGGCCGCTGCTCCGCGACATGGAGGTGTGGATGCAGAGCGGCATCTCGATGTCGCTCGCGGCAGCCCAGAACCGATCATCCTCGGGGGTTGGGAAGGTCTCCCCGGCCGGGTACCCGAGCAGACCGACCGCCCTGATGCCCATCTCCTTGAGGCGCTCCATCTCAGCGATCTTGACGTCGATCTCGGCCGAAGGGATCAAGCCGACGCCGAACAGACGATCGGGCGCCTCCGCGCAGTAGTCCGCGAGATATTCGTTGTACCCGCGCACCATCGCGAGATACGCGTCGCTCTCCTTGACGCGGATGCCGTGTGTCGCTGACGTCCCGGGGAATAGCAGCTCAGCGTCCACGCCGTCTCGATCCTGCTCCCGCAGCCGCTGCGCGGGCGGGCCGGAGCCGACGGCCTTGTCATAGTCGAAGGCCGCGGTCGGGTCGAAGTCCTCCGGGCTGTGGCCGGCATAGCTTCCCGTGGCCCCGAAGTACTTGGAGCCGTCCGCGGCGACGATGGCTTCGCCGCCGCCCCCGATCTTGACCCGCCGAGGGGCAAGGTCACGGTACCGCTGCGGTAGTCGATCGGTCCAGAAGTCCGCGGGTACCTGCAGGTGACTGTCCCCCGAAACGAGCCGATACGTTCGGACCATGCGGTCATTCCTCCTCTGCGACGATGGGACGTGTTCGCGTCCTAGCTCTTCTCCCATAGATGGGCGTTCCACGACGTGAGTCGCTGGTCGGGGAGCGTGCCCGTGACCCCGCGAACCGTCTTCGCGCTTGCCGCGACATCGGGGCTATAGGCGAGCGGGAGATAGACCATGTTGTCGAGCTGAAACTTGATGAGGTCGGCGGCGATCTGGTCCCGCTCCGTTGCGGCGACTGTGCCAAAGACCCGCTCCCGGAGCTGGTCGTAGTTGGAGTTCGTGTAGCCGCCGATGTTCGCACCCTTCCAGCGTGTCGACTCCGAGCGAATCTCGTCGGTGATGTATCCGTTGAAGGATGTGTATCCCAGCGCGGTGCTCGTCAGCACGGCACCCTGCGACCTGCCCCGAACCTCGTCCTTGTCCTTGTCGGACGTGATCACGATGTTGTTCGGCTGCATGCCCGCTTGCTGCCAGGCGTTCGAGATGACCAGCATCTCCTGGATGTTCGTATTGATATCGCCCGTCGCTGATACGTCGAGGGCGAAGGGCGCGCCGGTCTGCGACTGGTAGACGCCGTCCGGGCCTCGCGTCAGACCCGCGTCCTGAAACAGACGGTGGGCCTTGTCCACGTCGTAGGAGAGATCCGGCAGCCCGCGCTGCTTCGCGAGCTGGTAGGCGGGATGCTCCCGTGGGAAGAAGATGTCGTCCACGGCTGATAGCCCATTGTGGAGGGTCTCCACCTGATTCTGCCGATCCAACAGGAGCACCATGGCCTGCCGGATACGCACGTCCTGCACCCACGGCGCGGAAGGATCGCGCCAATTCAGGTCGGCATTCCGCAGCTTGTTGTTGCTGATGATGACGCTTCCGGCTCCCGCGGCCTCCCACTCGGTCTTGAGCGTGAAGGCCTCTTCCGCCTTCATGGAGCCGACGGGCACGACGTCGATGTCGCCGGCCATCGTGGTCACGATGAGCGACCGTGTATCACCGATGAACTGGATCCGGATGCGGTCGATCTGGGGCCGGCCCAGGAAGTAGTCGTCGAAAGCGACCGTGTCGATGAAGCTTCCGCGAACATACTCCTGCATCCGGTACGGGCCGAGACCGACCCACTGGTCGGACCAATAGGGGCTCGCTTCAAACGCTTGGGGATCACTCTCGTCGTAGAGGGGCTCCATCAGATGCCGGGGCAGCGGCGGGATGGCGTTGAGGCCCATCTCGTTAGCATAGATAAAAACCTGCTTCCAGCGCACAACCACCGTGTGGGGGTCTGTCGCGACCACCTCGTCAACATCCTTGATCGATCTGGTCGCCACGGCCAGTTCGGGATCCCTGGCGACCCGGTAGCCGAAGACCAGGTCGTCGGCGGTCATTGCCGTACCATCGTGCCATTTCACGTCGGGGCGTAGCCGCCAGGTCACTTCCATGCGACCGTCGGGCGACACGGTCCAGTCGCCATTCTCGAGCGTGGGAATGCTCTGCGCGACACGGGGCTCGAGCTGGGCCCTGTCGTTGTAGATCGTGAGGGGTGCGTGGAGGAGATACTTGGATTCGGACGCACCTGCGGAGATGTTGCCGAAGGCAAACTCCGGACCAGTCGGCTCGGCGTCGGCAATGATCCCCATGGTGAGCAGTGTTGGAGCCGACGCGCCCCCGGGAGGCATCTGCTGGCCCGGACCCTGGGCGCCGGGTGCGCACGCTGCCGTGACGAGGATCGCGAGCCCGGCGATTACGGATAGCGCTGTGGCCGGCGCGCCCGGCGGTCGATGTCGCCGCTCGGGACCTCTGGCTGACACCGATCTCCCTCCGTTCGGTGTCCGCGGAGACGCAGCGGCCGCGGTCCCGCGTTCGCGATGTCCTTCGGTCGAATGCCGGCCTGACATCGAAGACCTCCCTAGAGGCGCGGCCGAAAACGCCTTCTGTCATCCTGAGCGAAGCGAAGGATCTCCCCTTAAGCGTAAGTTGGCGGTCACGAGAGATCCTTCGTCGCTGCGCTCCTCAGGATGACGGGGCTTTGCGGCCGGGGTTCTAGCGCCTGGTCCCGGAAACGTACGAGCATCCGCTGCTCCCACAGGTCCAACGGCTCCGCCATGCGCGAGTCCACGGAGATTCGGTTTTCTGACGCGATGTCGACGCCCCCGACGATACATGCCACCGGTGACCCGGTCCTGACGGCCGCATGCCGCACCCATGGTATAGGGCGCATAGTGTTACGTCCAATAGATTGTCCGAGCAGATCTATCGACGAGACGATGCCGGTGGGGGTCCTATCGCCTCGCCGCGCCCTACCGCTCCTCCACCGTCTCCCCTGCTGACAGGCGGTCGCGGAGCCTGCCGATGGCCGCCTGGGCTTCGGCGGCGCTCACGCCGAATCGCCGGAGCGCATGCCGCGTCATCTCGAGGGCGAGCTCCGTCTCTCCCATGACCGTCTCGGCGACGCCTCGACTCCGCATGAACGCCGCCTGCTCGCCGGTATGGGTGCGCACGACGATGTCCAACCGCGCATTGACCGCCCGGGCATGGTCGACCACCTGGCGCGCGGCCAACGGGTCCGGGATCGCGACAATCAGCAGCCGGGCATCTTTCAGGTTGGTCTGATCCAGCAGGACCCGGTTCGCCGCGTTGCCTAGCAGGGCGGGCACGCCGTCAGCCCGGAGACGTCGGACCACGGCGTGGTTCTCCTCGATGACGAAAATGCGGAAGCCGCGGCGCAACAGCGCTGCCCCGATGACGCCCCCCACCCGTCCGTAACCGCAGAGCACGGCATGGCCTCTGGGTGGGTCGGCCGGCATGGGCTGCGCTTGACGCGGCGCATCGCTCAGCGGCAGGCGCATGTCGACCCGGGAGAGCCGCCCTGCGAATGCCCCATACAGGGGCGGTGAGAGCACGATGCTCACAACTGCGGCGGTGAGCATGAGGCTGAATGATCCTGATGAGATCGCCCCGAGGTCGGCGCCGAGGCGGGCCAGCAAGAAGGAGAACTCTGCCGACTGACCGAGGAGGATCCCGCCCAGGATCGCCGTTCGAATAGGGCACCGCGCGAGAGCGATGATGAGTCCGCTGATCGCCCCCTTGACGACCACAATGAGCAGGATCCCCACAAGTACGAGGGCGAGGTTCTCCGCCACATAGAGAGGGTTCGCCAGCATGCCCACCGACACGAAGAACAGCCCGGCAAAGATGTCTCGGAGGGGCGCGATCTCTCCCAGGATCTGGTGCGAAAGGTCGGACTCGCTGACCACGATGCCGGCGATGAACGCGCCGAGCGCGACCGAGAGTCCGAAGAACGTCGCGCCGAACGCGGTTCCGAGGGCGACCGCACCGATCGCGAGGACGAAGACCTCGCGATTGCGCAGCGCGGCGATCTGCTGGAACAGTCGGGGGAGCACGATATATCCCAGGGGGACGACCAGTCCCAGGAAGACGGCAGACTTTACGGCGGCCCAGAGGAGATCACCCCCGACGTTCGCGCCGGCGGCAGAGAGCGCGGTAAGGACGATCATGAGCACAACCGTCGCGAGGTCTTGGACTGTGCTCCACGCAATGGCAATGCGCCCATGCGTCGTGTCCGTTTCCGCTCGCTCCGCCAGCACCTTGGTCATCACCACGCTGGAGGAGATTGCGATGACGGCGCCGAGAAAGATAGCCTCCAGCGGGGTCCAGCCAAGGGAGAGCGCGGCCCAGTAGCCGATGCCGATCGTTGTGACGAGCTGAATTGATGCGCCGGCTATGGCGATCCGGCCTGCGGACAGAAGGTTCCGGAGCGACAGCTGCACACCGATGGCGAACATCAGGAAGATCACCCCAATGTCTGCCAGGGCCTGAACGGTAGTGATGTCCCCGACCGGCCCCGGTGTGAAGGGCCCAATGGCCACACCGGCAAGGATGTAGCCGATAATGACAGACTGGCCGAGCCGTGCGGCGAGCGCACCTCCAAGAAGTGCCGCCAACGAGGCGATGACCAGCGTGGCAAGCAGGCCCTGCGTCTCCATCACCCTCCCCGAGCGTGCGCGTTCGGATGCAGCATTGTAGGGGGCCAGACGATACGACCCGAGACCAGCGAGCCAGATCGGGCACGGGCGTGGACGGTTCTGTCGGTGTTGCGGGCCGCGTCGAATCAGCTCGCAGGAAGGAGGACAGCGTAATGGTCATCGATCAGACCGCTGTGAGCTTCGCGATTCGATTCGTGCACGTGGCTTCGATGGCTGTTCTGCTGGGCGGCTCCGTGCTCGTCTGGATGAGTCTGGCGAACATTCCCCGATCCGGCACAGATGTGCGGAATGGCCTGGACGTCGCCGTCCGTTACGAGTGGCTCTTCTGGGCAGCCATGGGCCTGCTCATTATGACGGGAGTCGGTAACCTGGGGGTGCTGGGCCGAAGCCTGCCGGGGCCGGAAACGAGCTGGGGGCAGAAGCTCACGATCAAGCTGATGCTCGCGGCGATCCTCATGCTGGGGTCGGTGCTCCGGACGATCCTGACGGCTGTCCTGCATGCCGACTCGCGACGATCGGAATCGGGGAAAGCCCTCGCCGTGATGCGGACCTCGTACGGCGCCACGGTCGTGCTATCGGTGCTCGTTGTCCTGATGGCACTGGCGCTCGCCCATGGCTGATCTGCCACCCGGAAACCGACTGCTGGATTGGGCGCTGGGGACGTTTCACGCGGGGCTCTTCGTGCTGACGATCGTTGTGGCCCTGTACCGTGCGGGCGGCCTCGATGACCTGCTCGGCGGCCTGAACACCCTCCTCGGGCTGGCAATCTATGGGCTGCTGTGGGTCGTGACGGAGTGGACCACGCGGCGTGCCCTGAGGGGCGTGGAATGGCGTGAATTGGCGGTCCGCGATCCGGGCGAGCTGCTGTCCCGAGGCCTCGGCTGGGGAGGTGTCACGGGGGTCTTGTTGCTGCTGGTCCCGGCTGTCATCTTGGTCATTGTCGCAGTCCCTGTGCAGATCGCTGGGATGGCCCGGATGGGACTCGATCGAGGACCACGGATCTTGGTGGAGGCGCTCCAGTTTCTCTTCGTCGGCGCGGGCGCACTGCTGATCGCCTTTTCCGTCGCCTTCATCGTCGGTGCGATCGTCGGGGCGGTCTTTGCCCTCGTGGACGCGCTGGTTCTCGCGGCGGCGCGTTTCGTGTTTGCGCTGCGAACGGGGACGCGTGTGGGGTTATCTGTCAGTTCTCGTGTGATCTCCCCGGATGCAGCCGGCCCCAAACAAGGAACTGAAGGCGAGTGACCTTCTTGCCGGACCGCTGATCCCTACCGCACGGCATCGCCCCTGAAATCGATGTTGTGCCGGGCCCGAGAGCCGCACATCAAGGAAGCCTCCTGTTGCTCGGGCGAGGCTGACTATATTAAGATTCCGAATGTAAGAAAGTAAGGAGAAAGGTCTTTGGCAGTCACCCGGATCGGACCGAAGCATCAGATCACGATTCCTCGGGAGGCCTTTGACGCACTCGGCCTTGAGCCCGGCGATTTGCTCGAAGTCCAACTGGAACCGGACGGGGTCCGGCTGGTTCCGCAAAAACTCATTCCTCGAGACCAGGCGTGGTTCTGGACCGAAGCGTGGCAGGCACGCGAACGGGAGGCGAGCGACGCGATAACCAGCGGCGAGGTATCTGGGCCGTTTGACTCGACGGAGGACTTGGTGAGACATCTCCGCAGTCGATGAATTTCCAAACGACTCGCCCCTTCGATCGTGACTACGCACGGCTGCCCGAGGCCGTAAAGGACCGTGTGGACAAGCAGCTCGCTCTGCTGCTCGCCAATCCACGTCATCCGTCCCTCGGTTTCAAGCGCGTTCGAGGGACTGATGGAATCTGGGAGGTGCGTATTACGCGTTCCCATCGGCTGACGCTTGAGCTCGCGGAGCAGACCTGCATTCTCCGACGGGTCGGCAGCCACGACATCCTGGATCAGCCGTGAGGTGCTCCGCGAGCTCTCGTCGCCGGGAATCGCGTTCACATTGACGGATGCGACGGCATAGCGACGCCCCTCGCTCGCTCCTCCACCGCCTCTCCAATACCCTCGCCTTTGCCGCGTGCAATGGACAAAGCCTAGCTAGGTCGATTCCCCGTGTGCTACCGAGATGGCGCCGGAGGCCCGAGTATGTACCGGAAGCATCGAATAGAGCCGCCCTCAACCGAGACGGTCCCAACCGGAATCCCGAAAAGGGTGAGCATCGTGAGTTCCGAGCGGTATCGAACTCGTCCACCGTCTCCTGAGACGGGGCTTGTTGGCTCCACTTTCGTCACCTTCATCTCGAGCACGAGGAATCGGTCGATCGACTCCAGGCACCCGAACCGTGCAGCCACAATTGCGTATGCGCCGGCGACTCGCTCCTCTCCCTCGTACTCATCCAGGCCAGTGCCGATCAGCATCACGGGTATCGCGAACGCGGCGATAAGAGCGAGCACGAGTATCAGCACGACAACCAGAGGCCGGGCATTCACTGTGATGCTCTCCTTAGACTGCCCGGGCGAAATCACCAGGGATTGTAGTACCATGGCCAATAGGACGGTACACCCCAATCCAGCGTTCCCCAGCACGACCAGCAGTCCCGATCGAACAGCAGCGACTCACGAGGGCACTCCCCCGACACCGGGGATGCCCCTTTGCGAGAGACGGGAGCCGACGCGCGAGCGCTACTGCGCCCGGGCGGCTTCCGGCAGTAGCTCCGCCGTGCCGGCGTAGCCGCGCTCCATCAACTCCTCCAGCGACTCGCTCAGGTGCGTGTCGATCATCGGGTGGTTCGGGTCACGGACGACGCCCAGCGGGTCGGTTCCCTGATGCACCCGGTCGATCTCGCGCACCATGATCTGCCGCAGGAGCACGATGCCGCGGTCGGACGTCGCGAGACGCTCGATCGACCGGTCGGCGATGGGTCCTTGAGTTTCCCACGCCATGTGGTCCTGCGCCAGGGTCAGGTCCATGCGAAATCGTGTGAACGGGTGCTGCGCCTCCGAGGGCGTCTTGAAGGGCTCGAGGTACCGCACGTCGGATTCGTCGTCGGTCCCGCCCCCGTTGCCGGCGATCTCCCGCGGGACGAACCGCACGAAGAAGATGTTCGTGTGCGTGTCGTCCATCGGGACCCGGATCTGCGTGCAGTTGCCCACCCGGAGGATGTTCGGGAAGATCACCGGGTGCTCGTCGATCCTCCCGTTTGCGTATTGGCGCCGCTTGATGATGCCGTAGGGTACCTCATAGAAGTCGAAGCCCAGGACCGAGTCGGTGAAGCCCCGGGTCGTGTTCGGAGCTCGTCTGCCCTGGCTGTCCTGGTGCAGGATCTGGAGGTGGGCCGGGTCGACCGAGTTCTCCATGGCCTGGAACCAGTTGCAGTCGAGCCGGGGGTAGACGTCGATCTTCTGGGATCCGTCGGTTCGGACCCACACGTCGTACCTCGGGATCTCCGGCGCCGGCAGCGGTCCCAGGTACGTCCAGTACAGCCCCGCGAACTGCCGTACCGGGTAGGCCCGATGCTTCACCGTCAGATGAAACATGCTCCCGGCCGGCTCGGCGGGGCACTCCAGGCAGCTCCCCTCGGTGTCATACAGCCAGCCGTGATACGCGCAGGCGATCCCGCGCTCCTCGACCCGGCCGTAGAGCAGCGAGGCGCCTCGATGCGCGCAGTGGTCGGCGATCAGGCCGACCCGGCCGCTCCGGTCCTTGAACAGCACGAGGTCCTCGCCGAGGATGCGCACGAACTTCGTGGGCCGGTCGTCCGTCAGCTCCTCGGCCGCGGCCACCGGATGCCAGTACCGGCGGAGGAGCTCGCCGGCCGGCGTCCCCGGCCCGACGCGCGTCAGTCGTTCGTTTTCCTCTCGGGTCAGCATCTTTTCCTCCTTGTCCAACGGAGCACGACTTGGCGGCGGGCGTAGCCCGTCCGCGTCAGCTGAGTCATCTTGCCCCTCACCGGCCCGCGGGCGAGGCTGTCAGTCCCCCTGCTGGCCGTACTCCCACTCGAACTCCCGCTCCTGGTAGGCGATCTCGGGCAAGAGCGACGTCAGCCCGCGCTTCGCCAGCTCTTTCCCAAAGGTCTCCCGGATCCACGGGTCCTCATCCGGGTACTCGATCTGGTCCCGGGCCCGGTCCTCCACCCGCTCGCTGTAGGTGCTCATGTTGCGAGGCGCGTGGAAGGCGAGGTAGCGCCCGGGCTGGCTGCCCACGTTGAAATGCTGGTGGAACCACCGGTTGGGGGGGACGAACACGCTGCCCTCGTGCCAGGGGATGAACACCTTCTCCTGGCCCTCGGGCCACATGACCGAGTAGCCCTCCCCCGCAGGGATGATGATGACGACGCCCGGCCCGTGCCGGTGGGCTTTCTTGTAGGTCTGTGCCGGGAAGACGGACATGTGGTTTGTGATGGTCGTGCTCGGGTAGCGGATCCAGACGACATGGCCGCCCGCGCCGCGCCCGCGAAAGGGCACCAGCTGGTCCCAGGAACGCATGTTGGGGAAGAAGTTGCCCACCCAGAAGGCCATCCCCCGATTGTCGCTGTCGCCCGATGGCGTGACGACCTTCGCCTCGGAGTAGAAGTCGACCTCCTGCTCGCTGACGACATCTGGCCCCTCGTATGGGCTCCTGAGGTAGAAGCCAGGATCGGGAACGACCGCCATGGCCGTGGGGAGGTAGTTGTAGTGGAGGAGCCGTGCCGGCGCGTTGCCCTGGACGTTGCTGAACTGGTGCGTGTAGTTCCGAGGGACCAGGAAGAGGCTGTGCTTCTGCCACTCAAAGGTCTTGGCCGCTCGCCCATTCCTCCCCTGGACGGTGGCAAGACCCCTTCCCTCCACCACGTACACGACTTCATCGAGGCCGAACCGAACCGGTGGGAGCGTAGCGCCCGCCGGGATTTCAGTGATGCGGGCCTCCGTCACTCCCTCCTGGCCGGCGAGCTTCAGGAAGGCGGTGTTGCACTGCCGTTCCTCCCACCACCCCAACTCGATGGTGCGCACGTCCTCGACGTAGTAGCCGGTGTGGATGGGCAGGCCAAGAGACTCGATCCACACATCGTACGGCGAAGCCTGCCGGAGAGAGACCTGCTGCAGGATTGCACTGGTGGTCGTCGTTGCTGCGTTCGCCTGCGCTGTATCCGCCATCGCTTTTCTCCTTTTCCTTTCCTACTGGACGTACCAGCGGCTTGCAATGCGTATCGTACTCCGGGCACCGGTGGTCTGTACAGCGCCGGGGCCCCGTGGGTCAGCGTTCAACGTTGATCCTCGCGAACGCGCTCAATCGCCGCGAGCACGCTCTCGGCCGTGACGGGCAGCTGAAATATCGGCGCGCCGACCGCGTCGATAACGGCGCCCGCGATGGCGGCCGCGACGGGCACGATAACGATCTCACCGACGGATCGGACGTTGAAAGGCCCGACGCCGCTCGAAGGAATGTTGACCGTGACAAGCTCCGGCACGTCCGCGACGACGGGAAGCTTGTACTCACCGAGGTGCGTAACCGTTGGACGCCCCTCATCGACGGTGATCTCCTCCATTAGAGCGTACCCGATGCCCTGGACCACCGACCCGTCGACCTGTCCCTGGTGGCTGAGCGCGTTGAGCACCGTTCCGACATCCTGGGCCGTCGCGATCTTCCGTAGCGTTACGCGGCCGGTCTCCGTGTCGACCTCTACCTCGGCGGCTTGTGCGCAATAGCCTGGCCCGCCCTCCCCAGGTACATTGAGGGTGACCTGCGCATGAGCGCGGGGGTCGCCGGGCGTGATCATCTCCGCGGCCACCTCCTCCAGCGAGACGAAGCGCCCGTCTGGGGCCTGCCACCCGGGCCTCTCCCAGGTGGCGCCGGCGCTCCCGAGCATGGTCGCCGCCAACGGCGTCAGCTGGTCGATGACCTGCTGGCCGGCGCTCGTGACGCAGCGGGTGGCGACGTTCGTCACCCGGCTGCCTGCCGAGGCTGCGTCGACCGGAAGGGCGTCGGTGTTTCCGTGGACGAGGCGCAGGCGGTTTATGGGTACGCCGAAGAATTCGGCAACGACCTGCACGACGGTCGTGAGCCCGCCTGGGCCGTTGTCCGGGAGCGCACTGATGACCGTGATCGTCCCGTCCGGGTTCACCGTGACGTCCGACGACCCTTCGCCGGCGCCCGTGCGGCGTGCGGCCATGGCTATCCCCCGCCCCACGCGGGGGGGCTTCGGTGCAGCCCAGTCGATTGCCGACGCGGCTTCCTGCAGCACGGTCGGCGCCACCACGTCGAGCCGCTGGACGGGCAGGCGAATGACGTTCCGAGCGCGAAACGCGTAGGGATCCACGCCGAGCTCCCGGGCGATGAGCGTCATGTGGGTCTCGAGCGCGAAGTAGGCTTGCGGCTGGCCCGGTGCACGCATGTATCCGCAGGGCACGTGGTTCGTGTAAACGCTGAAGCCCTCGAGATGAAGATTCGGGATGTCGTAGCAGCCCGCCAGGCTCTCCACACCCTCGCCGGGCATGGAACGGACCGACGGCTTGTATGCGGCGTACGCGCCGCTGTCGAAGATGATCCGACCCTGATGCGCCACGACCGTTCCGTCGCGGGTGACGCCGGTGCGCAGCCAGATGTGGGCGGGATGGCGCGGGCTCGTCGCGGTGAGATCCTCTGCCGTGGTCAGCACCTCGCGGACCGGCCGCCCCGTCATCCGAGCCAGGTAGTAGAGCGCCTCGGGATCCGGCTGTCCCGCCTTGCCGCCGAAGTCGGCGCCGATGCTCGGCGTCTCGACGATGACCTGCTGCGAGGGCAGGTCCAGCGCCCGCGCAAGCTCGCTCTTGAGGTTGAAGGGGTTCTTGTTGGATGCCCACACGCGGACGCGCCCATCCTCCTCTATCCGGAGCGCGAAGGCGTTCGGCTCGAGGTAGCCGTGGTGGGCGAGCTGCGTTCGATACGTGTGCTCCACCACGAGGTCTGCCCTCGCGAAACCGGTCTGCACGTCTCCGTGCTCGATCCGCTGGTAGCCAGCAACGTTGACCCGGTCGGCGTGGATATCGGGGTTGTACCCTTCGTACGTCGGGAGATCGGGGTGGAGCACGGGTGCCCTTGGCTCCATCGCCACGACTGGATCGAACACGGCCGGCAGCTCCTCGTAGTCGACGCGGACGAGCAGGGCCGCCTCCTCCGCGGCTTCGGCAGTCTCAGCGGCCACGACGGCGACGCGGTCCCCAATAAACCGGACGACGTCGTCGCACAGTATCGGGAGGTCCCGAAGCCGAGCTCGGCCGAGGCGTTTCTTGGGATCGGGCAGGTCCCTGGCAGTGACGATCGCCCGGACGCCGGGCACCTGCATCGCTGCCGAGGTGTCGATCGACCGGATGCGCGCGTGCGGGTGGGGGCTGCGGACCACCTTCGCCCAAAGGGCGTTGTGGAGGGCCACGTCCGCGGTAAACCGCGCTGCGCCGGTGACTCGCGCTGGGCCCTCTACGCGGGGCACCCGCGTCCCGACGGTTGTCGCGATGGGTGCTGCTGCCATGCGTGCCTCTTTCGTCCTGGAGGCGTGCCGATGCGGGCGTGAGGTCATTGTATGGGGAGACCGGTATGCGCGTCATGGCGTGGGCACCTCTGCCCGGCCGTCGTGCTATACTCGCGCCCGGCGGAGGGCGAAGCCCGAGGCCGCGGATGGGATACATGGGGGCACTGGGAAGGCTGAGAATTGTGGCAAGGACGGTACGGGTCGGCCTGATCTCTGGCATGGGCGACCTCCACCAGTCGATTGGCGAGCAGTACCTGGGGGCGCGCCTCGCGGCTGAGTACACCCGGGAGATCGCGCCCGCCACAGATCCGGACTTCGTCCTCGTCGAGCGCCCCGTGGCGACCGAATCCGCCGTTGAGATCGCGGCGCGGGAGCTGACCGACGATGAATCCTGCGCAATGCTCCTGGGTGCACTGAACGTCCCGCATTCGATCCGCGCTGCTCAGTGGGCTGAGGACCACGGCTGCCTCTACGTCACCGCGAACAACAACCCGCTCGTCTGGGCCGGCCGCCGGCACGTCTTCCATATCGGGGTGCCGTCGGAGATCACCGGTCGAGCGGCCGCCCGTTTCGTCGTCGACGGGCGCGGCGCGGGGCGGGTGGCCGTTCTGCATACCGCTGGGGACTTTCAGGTCTATGCCGCCGCGTGCACGGCTGCTGCGCTCGTCGACCGAGGGGGGGCGGTCGAGCAGCGCGAGCTTGGAGCCGACCCGGCAACCGACCCTGCGCTTTTCCGCGAATTGCGCGACTGGCAGGCGGATGCCATGTGTCTCCTGGGGTCCGAGCTCGACCGGCTCGCAGGTGTCGTGCGGCAGGTCCAACCGCGTGGCGGGCCCTCCCTCATACTGCATCCCCGGGGGATGCTCTGTCGCGAGTTTGCCGATGCCGCCGGTTCAGCCGCCGAGGGACACTACTTTACCGACCTCTACCTGCGGAGCACCGCCGCGCCGGTCGAGGAGCAAGCGCTGCACCGGGGCTTAGCGAGCGTCAATCCGCGCCTCGTCGCTACCGCGAGCCACGGTTTTGGGTGGGACGGCCTTCGCCTGCTGATCCACGCCTGGAATGCGGCCGGGCCACGCCCGGACGACCAGGCGAGCTGCCTCGAGGCATTGGTGGAGTACCATGGTGCCACCGGCGACCTCAGCTTCGACGAGCGTGACCACAATGGCCGCTGGCAGCATGATCCGACGACCGTCGCCCAGCTTGTCGGGGACGAGTTCCAGGCGGCCAGCACCCTGGCCCGGTCGGACTCGGCACCGGAGCTGTCCGCCGAACGGAATTCCCGGTGATACTCGCACAATAGTGTGCCCACGAAATGCGGGTCACACCGTGGAATGAAAGCGGGAACCGGCCTCACCGTGGAGCGGAGGGAACAAGATGAATGTGCCCAGGGGCGCTGCGATCGCATCACAACTGCTGGCGGTGTTGCTGAGCGCCTGCACCCTGCCGGCCGCGCCAGAGCGGACCGCGCCGCTTCCAGGCGATGACGGGCAACGAGACGGCCCGGACAAGCGGATCGTGGCCGCCATCAAGGGCGAGCCGCCCGCGCTCAACTACACGCTCAACCGCGGTGGAGCCGGGGGCGTGCCGGGCACAACCGAGCTGGACATTCTGCTGAACGCTGGCCTCGTCATTCGGGACGATCTCGAGGGCCGCCTGGTGCCACAGCTCGCCGAAGCGGTCCCGACCATCGACAACGGCCTGTGGCGTGTGCACTCGGACGGGCGCATGGAGACGACGTGGCGCATTCGGGAGGGCGCTCGGTGGCACGACGGCACACCATTTACCGCCGATGATCTCGTCTTCACGACCGAAGTCTCGACTGACGAAGAGCTGCCACTCGTCCGCTACCCAGCATACGAGGCGCTCGAACGGGTCGAAGCCGACGATTCACGCACAGTCACGGTCCACTGGGCGCGCCCCTACATCCAGGCCGACGAGCTGTTCACGACGATGGCCGCCTGGCCAATTCCCAAACACATCCTTGAACGAACCTATCGCGAGGACAAATCGAAGCTCGCCACGTTACCCTACTGGACGAGCGAGTATGTGGGCACCGGGGCCTTCAAGCTCGGCGGTTGGGTGGACGGTAGTCATGCCAATCTGCAGGCCTTCGACGGATTCATCCTCGGCCGCCCCAGGATCGACCGCCTGGAGGTGCGCTTCATCCCGGATGGGAACACCCTCATCGCGAATCTCCTCGCCGGCGAGATTGAGATGTATTTCGGCCGTGGCATCTCGCTCGAGCAGGCGATAGAGGCCGAAAATCAGTGGCCCGACGGAAAGCTCGATGCGGCCCTCACGAGCTGGTACGGGCTCTACCCGCAGTTTCTCAACCCGATCCCGCCGGCCGTCGCGGAGCTGGCCTTCAGAGAGGGGCTCGTGTATGCCATGGATCGCCAGGAGATCGTCGAGACCTTCATGGGCGGGCTGACGTCTGTCGCGGACGTCGTGGTCAGCCCGGCCGACCGCGAGTTCCGCGAGATACAATCGGCGATCGTGCGACGTGACTACGAGCCGCGGCGCTCCGCACAGCTCATCGAGAGTCTTGGCTATGTGCGGGCAGCCGACGGCGGCTTCCGGGATGCATCAGGCCAGCGTCTCGCTGTCGAGCTGCGCACTGGCGCGGGGGACGAGCTTCAGGAGAAGATGGTGCTCTCCATCGCCGACTACTGGGAGCGCGCGGGCGTCGCGGCCGAGCCGCTCATCTTCCCGAGGCAGCGGTCCAGCGACCGCGAGTTCCGTCAGACCCGGCCGGCGTTCGAGATGGTGCGGCAGCCCCCCGAGCTCAACCGTTTCCATGGCTCCGGCACGCCGCTGCCAGAGAACGATTTCACGGGGCACAACCGCACACGCTACCGCAACGCGGAGCTGGACGGGCTGCTCGACCGGTACTACATGACCATCCCGTGGAACGAGCGGATGGGCGTGCTTCGTCAGCTCGTCCAGCACCTGACAGGGCAGCTCGTCGCGATGGGTGTGTTGTACGACGCTCAGCCGATACTGTTCGCAAACCGGCTGGTTGGGATCAGCGCAGCTCAGCAGACAGCCAACGCGCACGAGTGGGACATTCGTTAACAGAGGAAAGGAGCGAACCCGATGGCGACTGACGCGCAGGCCAAGGCGCAGGCCGACGAAGTCCAGATCTTTGATGTGGCCGAGGGGCTCAGCCAGCGTGACCACCTGCACGGGCGGGTTGACATGGCGACCGGCGGCAATAGCTACATTGCTGTGTTCCAGACACCGCCGCGCGGTGGCGAGACCCACGTCCACCAGCACCCGGACTCGGACCAGATCCTCTTCGTCCTGAGCGGCGAGTGCACGGTCGAGGGGCTCACGGGAACATTCGTCCTGAAGCCGAACCAGGGAGTGCTCATCCCGGCTGGGGTTCACTACGGCTTCACCAATACGGCGCAGGAGGACCTGATCTTCCTCTCGATGCGGTCAGAGTCAACCGGCGGCCGCCGCGTCGGCTACGTGCCGAACGTGCCCTCCGGGACTCACATCCGCGTGCCGTATGAGGCGGTCGGCGCGCAGGGGATCGGACGCCACCTCTACGTCTACGCGCTCGACAGGCGAACGATCGGCATCTCCCCGCTGTTGCTTGAGGAGTGGAACCGTGGCTCCTTGCTGCGGATGAACTGCGAGTACGTGCAGTCGGGCGCCGAGCTGTTGGCGAACCTACCCGAGCGGCTGGTGCGCTGGTACGACCTGCCGCGCGAGCTTCTCGCCACCGACTACCGCATCGTCGTGGACGACGGCACCCGTGCCCGGGTGGACCTGACCCCGCTCATCCAGCGTGAGGTTACCGGCGACTAGCGTTCGGCGAGGCGCGGTCATTCCACCGTTACGGACTTCGCCAGGTTCCGGGGCTTGTCTGGATCGCAGCCGCGTGCGACGGCCGCGTAGTAGGCGAGCAGCTGCATCGGGACGACGTTGACGACGGGCGACACCAGCTCGACTGTCTCGGGGACGCGGATGATCTCGTCGGCGTGCGGCGCGATGAGGTCGTCTCCCCGGGAGGTGATCGCGATGATCGACCCTCCACGCGCGCGAACCTCCTCGATGTTGCTGATCAGCTTGCCGAGCGTGGCGCTCCGCGTTGCCAGCACGACGACTAAGGAGCCCGGTTCCACGAGCGCCAGCGGACCGTGCTTCAGCTCGCCCGCCGGATAACCTTCCGCGTGAATGTAGGAGATCTCTTTCAGCTTGAGCGCTCCCTCCAGCGCGGTCGGGTACCCGACCCCACGGCCGAGAAACAGCAGGCGGTTGACGTGCGCATGCCGCTCAGCAATGCGGGAGCTGTCTTGTGCCGTGGCGAGCGCCTCCTGGACGCTCCGCGGCAGATCGGTCAGCGCGCCCACCACCTTCTGGAGTGAGACGGGAGTCGCGCGGCCGACGCGCTCGGCCAGCGCGAGGCCGATAAGGAGCAGTGTGGTTAGCTGGCCGGTGAATGTCTTGGAGGAGACGACGGCGACTTCCGGTCCGGAATGCTGATAGACGACATGGTCCGCGAGCGAGGTGATGGCGCTGCCGACGGAGTTGGTGAGCGCGACGCATTGCGCTCCGTGCGCCCGGGCCAGCTCGAATGCCGCCAGCGTGTCCGCCGTCTCTCCACTCTGGCTGACGGCGATGCACAGGACGGACGGGTCCAACGCCACGTCGCGGTAGCGGAGCTCAGAGCCCATGTCTACGTCCACCGGCAGCCGTAGCCACGCCTCGAACGCGTACCGCGCCATCAGGCACGCGTGATACGCGCTCCCGCAGCCAGTGAGGACGACGCGGCGGATGCTCTCGACGTCGAGCCCACTCAGCTCCGGAAGCACGACGTGGTCGTCCACCAGGCGTCCGGCGCACGTCCGCTCCAGGGCTTCCGGCTGCTCGTACACTTCCTTCAGGAAGAAGTGCGGATACCCGGCCTTCTCCGCGGCGGTCCGATCCCACGTGACGACGTCGACCGCCCGCTCCCGCTGACGCCCGTATCGATCGACGATGAGCACGCTGTCGGGCCGGAGCGCGACGAGGTCCTGCTCTTTGAGGCGGACGACGCGCCGTGTCTCGCCGAGCACGGCGGGGACATCTGAGGCCAGGAAGTTGCCTTCTGCGGACAGCCCCACGATGAGGGGGGCGCGGCTGCGTGCCCCGACGATCAGGTCTGGGTCGTCGAGGGAGACTGCCGCGATCGCGTAAAGGCCCTCGACGCGATCCAGTGCCTTTCGACATGCGGTGAGCAGTCGAGGCCCCTCACCATCGGATGCCTCCGGTAGTTCAGTCAGCTCCACCTCAATCAGATGGGCGAGGACCTCCGTGTCGGTCTCCGAGGTGAAGTGATGCCCCTGTGCCAACAGCTGATCGCGGAGCTCCCGGTAGTTCTCCACGACGCCGTTGTGGACGACGCAGACCCGTCCGGTGCAGTCGGTGTGGGGGTGGGCGTTCTCGTCGGATGGCCTGCCGTGCGTGGCCCATCGGGTGTGGCCTACGCCGACCCGCCCGTGAATGGGGGCGACCTTGAGGCTCTCCGTCAGACGGTCAAGCCGGCCCGCCGCCTTGCGGATCTCCAGGTGGCCGTTGGCGGAGACGACAGCGAGGCCCGCGGAGTCGTAGCCCCGATACTCCAGGTGGCGTAGGCCCTCGAGCAGCAGCGGGACCGCCGGCTGAGGTCCCGTGTAGCCTACGATGCCGCACATGCCTGCTCTCCCTCCCGCGTGGATTTGCACTGATGTCTCGCAATGGTATCTACCGGGCGAGCGACCGGCAACGATTCGGGCTCCCGTCGGACGCTCGCCTCCACAAGATCTCGCGCGTTCGCGCCCACGACGGCCTCGACGCGCAGACGCTCGGCGATGTCCTGCAACGACCAGTCGTCGATGGTTCGTTGGCCCTGGGCGTCGAGCATCGAGCGCGGGAGGATCAGCCGATCGATGCCACGGTCGGAAACCGCGTCCAGCAGGTCCCGCGCCGTGACGAGCCCCGCCACGGTCACCTGCGCGCCGAACAGGGAGTTCTCCACGGACACGACCTCCACGCTGAGACCGCGGACCGACGCGAGATCCGCGGCGCATGCCTGCAATATTGGAGCCATGAGGCGCCCGGTGGCCCACGCCACGGCCATCGGCGGATCGACCGCTTCCGGAAGCCGCCTGGCCGCGCGCTTCCAATCCGCGCGAAAGAGCTGGACGCAGCCCACGCCGTTCTGGAGCTGCGGGAACCCGTCGTACGAGCGTGCGGACGGCAGCCGGCGTCCCGCCAGCAGATACAGCTCGTCACTCGCGTAGACGAACCCGCAGGCGAACGCACGCCGACACGACCGCTGCCACTCTTCGACCAGGTCGATGGCGGCCGCCGCGTCGGCCGGTTGCACGGGCCTGGTCTTCGTGACGCGAGCATGGGCGGTGAGACCAACGGGCACGACCGCCACGCTCTCGACGGTTGGGTAACGCGCCGCGAGGTCGGCAATCGTGCTCCGCAGCGCGATCCCATCGTTCCGACCGGGCATCAGCACGATCTGTGCGTGCACGCGAATGCCGTGCTCCCCCAGCTCATCGAGCTGCGCCAGGATGGGGGGTGCCTGTGGGTTCCGGAGTAGCTCGCTCCGGAGACTCGGGTCCGTCGCGTGGACCGATACGCGGAGGGGACTCAGACGCTGGAACAGGATGCGGCGCCACTCCATCTCCGAGAGGTTTGTCAGCGTCGTGAAGCTGCCGTAGAGGAACGAGTAGCGAAAGTCGTCATCTTTTATGTAAAGCGTGTGCCGGAGGCCCCGGGGCAGTCCCGCGATGAAGCAGAATTCGCACGCGTTGTTGCACGTCTTGAGACGATCGAATGCCGGATGTTCGAAGAGGATGCCCAGGTCCTCATCGGGGCGTTTTTCTATTGTGAGGATGACGTTCTTACCGTTCCGACGCAGATCCAGCTCGACCCGCGGGCCTCCCCCGTCGAGCCGGACGTCGACGATGTCTCGTGGAACCAACCCGTTGACCGCCAGGAGCTCATCTCCGGGCTGGACGCCGCCTCGCGCAGCGGGACCTCCGGGAACAAGTCCGTCCACGTGTCCCACTGTCTCGGCCGTCAACGCCTCGCCCTCGCTCCCAGGTCGGTCATATCGGCTGTTGCTGCCGT
>WHTR01000249.1:222-1027 GCA_009377635.1 Chloroflexota bacterium | reverse complement strand
CCGCCTGCGTTGCCCTTACACTACCCTTGACGCAAGTAATTCCTTAACGACCCCTAAGTGAAGGGGGGACGAACATGATCAGCGAAGAGCTCAACCAGCGATTGACGCAAACTGGCCCGGATACGCCAATGGGGCGGTTGCTGCGGATGTACTGGCACCCCATTGGCAGCCGATCCGAACTGGAGCAGGAGCCAGTCCAGCCAGTCCGCCTGCTCAGCGAGGACCTGACACTCTTCCGCACCCCTGTGGGAGAGATCGGATTGATCGGTGGTCGTTGCGCTCACCGCGGGATCTCAACGGCCTACGGCATCCCCCAGGAGAACGGGCTCCGCTGCGCCTACCACGGCTGGACCTACAACGCCGAGGGGCACGTCGTGGACATGCCCTTCGAGCCCGCCTGCTTGCCCCTCAAGATCACTTCGTATCCGGTCGAGGAGCTCGGCGGCCTGGTTTGGGCATACCTCGGTCCAGAACCTCGGCCGCTGCTCCGCCGCTTCGACGGATTCGTCCGGGACGATGTCGACCGCTCGATCTCGTTCAAAGTGCTGCCGTGCAACTGGGTCCAGTGCATGGACAACTCGCACGACCCGGTCCACTTCGAGCATCTGCACGCCTACTACGGCAACTATTACAACCAGCAGCACGGCAAGGACTACCGGATGAACCCCGCTCGGCACGTCAAGATCGATTTCGACGTGTTCGAATATGGCATCTACAAGCGGCGGCTCCTGGAGGGAGAACCCGAGGACTGCGACGACTGGCAGATTGGCCACCCCGTCCTGTTCCCAAACATCTTGGAGCGGAC
>WHTR01000249.1:0-212 GCA_009377635.1 Chloroflexota bacterium | reverse complement strand
ACAGCAGGGGCAGCCACCTTCGGATACGAGATGCGGATCCCCATCGACGACACGCACACCATGCACATGGTGTACAACCTGCGCAGGCGCAAGCCCGAAGAGGCATCGAAAGAGGTCCAGGTCACCCGAGACGTCGTTCGGTACGACGGGCTTGGTCAGGTCGATGCGCCCGTCATCATCCAGCAGGACGAGCTGGCCTGGATCGGCCAGGG
>WHTR01000248.1 GCA_009377635.1 Chloroflexota bacterium | reverse complement strand
GGAGGCGGCAGTCCACTGCCGTTGCGTATCTGGAGATGGCCCGTGGCCGATCGAACCTGCACATCATTGCGGAGGCACCGGTCCTCTCTCTCGAGATCAAAGGCCGACGAGTCGAGTGCGTCCGGTACCGGAAGGACAAGCAGACGCACGAAGCTCGGGGACAGGAGGTTGTCCTGAGCGCCGGCGTCTATCGCACCCCGCAGATTCTTATGCTCTCGGGCATCGGGCCGACGGCAGCGCTCGAACGGCTCGCGATCCCCGTCGTCCACCCGCTGGAGGGTATTGGCGCTAATTACCAGGATCACGCTGTCGTCGCGATGACATTTGAGGGGCGGACCGACTTCCGTGAAGATTGGGTCGTCCCCCGATTCCGGCTCATCGTCAAGAGCAATTCCAGCCTTCCGTGCGGCAACCTGCACATCAACATGCGTCCTCCGACGGAGGTACAAGGCATCAAGCGAATGCTGCCGGTGACGGCACATCTGCTGGAGCAGCGCAACCGGGGACATGTCTCGCTCGCAAGCGCCGATCCGGACGAGCTACCGATCATCGAGGCGAACATGCTCGAGCACCCGGACGATCTCGCGGCGATGCGCTCGGCCCTGCAGTTCATCCACGACTTGGTCCAGCATGAATCGATGTGGGCCTACTACGGACCGATCATCCAGCCAGGCCCGAAGGACGATTGGGCGACCTTCGCCCGCTCCACCTACACCAGCTACCACCACGGCGTCGGGACCTGCATGATGGGTCCGGCAACGAACCCGATGGCCGTCGTCGACCAGCGGCTACGCGTCCACGGCATGGACAACCTCTGGGTCGCCGACGCGTCGACCATGCCGACAGTTACCCACGCGAATACGAACCTGACGGCGATCATGATCGGCGAGCGAGCGTCCGACTTCATCAAAGCGGCGGACTAGATTGGCGCGTCCTGTTCAACCCCCCGGGCGGGCGATGCATCTCAGGGTGCACGTGATCAACGAGAGCCGACGGGGAGCGGATCGGCGGCGGCCGACTGATATGTGCGGGAGGCGCA
>WHTR01000247.1:852-1108 GCA_009377635.1 Chloroflexota bacterium | reverse complement strand
GGACCGCTCCAAGCGGGGTCCGTAGCCAAAGGCGGGGGTAACGCCTCGCCGGGCGCGACGGGCCACGGGGGTCCGGACAGGAGGATGATCGGATGACGGGTCATGATGGTGAGTGCTGTGCGCCGCGGGGGAAACGCCGCGGTGTGTACGCCATCCACCGACCGCACGTCGATGGTCGTGTCTCGGTCCGGGGTGAAGCTTCCGTGGTCGGCTGCGCAGGACAGGGCGCCCATCGTGAGGTGGGGTCTGAAGGGTT
>WHTR01000247.1:0-842 GCA_009377635.1 Chloroflexota bacterium | reverse complement strand
CGTACGGTCCCGCCCGACGGGGCGGGTAGGTGGGCGTATAAGCCGCGGAGGCGAAATCGCCGCCGATGCCGTGCGAGAAGTCGGAGTGACCCACGGTACTGGTGAACCGGAGAACAACAGAAACTCCGGGACCGCCCCGGTCGAGGGGCGGCGGACGGTGACCCAAAAGGCACCGACTCCGGGGAAGGGGTCACGCTGGACATGGCAAACCGCGCAGTGTTGCGGGCAGGTAGGCGACGACGGACTGATGGTTGCTGCGGCAATGACCGAGGCGTCGTCGCTGAGGCCGAAAGCGCATAGGTCGCCGAGGCCACCCGTGCTGCTGGGCAGGGACGCCAGGTAGAAGGATCGGCATGGGAGCACGGAAAGCGCACTCGCTGATCAGCCAGGTCCATGACCCGCGCAACCTGGCGCGGGCGTGGCAGCAGGTGAAGAAGAACAAAGGCGCAGGCGGTGTTGATGGCATGACCATCGCCCGGTTTGAACAGAACCGGGATCACTACCTCGACGTGGTGCACCACAAGCTCAAGGAGGGCCGCTACCGGCCACGACCCGTGAAGCGGGTCGAGATCGACAAGCCCGGATCGATCAAGAAGCGTCCGCTGGGCATCCCCACCATTGTGGATCGGGTGTTTCAGCAGGCGCTGTTGCAGGTCCTGGAGCCGATCTTCGAGCCGACGTTTTCGGAGGCGAGTTTCGGCTTCCGCCGGGGACGGTCGACTCATCAGGCCATGCGGCGTATCTGGGGGCAACTGGCGCAGGACGGCTGCTGGATAGTGGACGCCGACATCGCCGACTTCTTTTCCACGCTCGATCACGAGATCCTGCTCGACAGGGTCGCT
>WHTR01000246.1:752-1133 GCA_009377635.1 Chloroflexota bacterium | reverse complement strand
CAGGCGGGCTATGGAGCCGCGAAATCAGCTGGTTCGGGGTGCCGACGCAGTCGGTCCTGGCGGAAGGCAACACCCCCGGTCGCGTTATCGCGAGTGGCCGGCGGACCCCGCGCGGTCGGAGAACCTGGCATGCACGCGAGCTCTTCATGCCGAGAACCGGGAGATCCCACGACCGCCCGTCTGTGTGATGGCAGGGCGGGCCGCTCAGGGAACGCTGCGGCGGTACGCCTGAGATGCACGGTCGTGGGAAGTCGGACAGGCCGGTAGTACCGGTGAGCCCGCCGAACAACGCCGCGGAAGCGGCTGCGGAGGCGGGGGAGGGAAGCGGCCTGGGCAAGGGGAACGTGGCCAGCGAAACGTGTGCCGGACTCAGAGCCGGAG
>WHTR01000246.1:0-742 GCA_009377635.1 Chloroflexota bacterium | reverse complement strand
AAGGCTGCTACCGGGGTGGACGGGGTGACGTGGCTGGATTACGGGGAAGACCTCGAAGGCAACCTTCGTGATCTTCATGGCCGGGTTCACCGGGGCGCATACCGGGCGTCGCCGAGCAGACGCGTTTACATTCCGAAGGCGGACGGGCGGGTTCGCCCGCTCGGCATCGCCACGCTGGAAGACAAGATCGTCCAGCGGGCCGTCGTCGAGGTGCTGGGCGCGGTCTACGAGGTCGACTTCCGGGGCTTCTCTTATGGCTTTCGGCCGGGGCGCAACCCGCATCAGGCGTTGGACGCGCTCGCCGCCGGGATCTTGCGGAAGAAGGTGAACTGGGTGCTCGACGCGGACATCCGCGGGTTCTTGGATGCATGGTCACACTGCTCCTTTGCTGATTGTCGGGTTTAGAACAGGCTGTTTTCGGGGGTTGGGGGCTGGATACGCAGGCCTTTTCTGCGTCCGGTGCGGACGTGCACGGCTTGGAGCTCGCCGCGCTTGACACGCTG
This sequence comes from Chloroflexota bacterium, assembly GCA_009377635.1. Classification (GTDB taxonomy): domain Bacteria; phylum Chloroflexota; class UBA6077; order UBA6077; family SHYK01; genus WHTR01. Next base: position 239 of record WHTR01000246.1, on the reverse strand, counting down.
CAACAGGGTCTGGCGGGATACGCCGTAGGCGAGGGTGGCCTCGAGCATCGCAAGCCAGCCGTCGGGGGCGTCGTCGACGAACAGGGCGCGTAGCTGGTCGGTGAGGCGGATGCGCCAGGGCGCGCCGGGGGTGAGTTGTTCGCCGGGGATGAACCCGTCGCCCAGCCACCGGTGCAGGGTCGACGGGGCAAGTCCGAGTTGGTTGGCAGCGTCGGCCACGGTGAGTAGTTCTCCTTCCT
>WHTR01000245.1 GCA_009377635.1 Chloroflexota bacterium | reverse complement strand
ATGAATTTCTTACGGCCCCGCAAGGGCACACGTTTGCCATAAAACTTTTCCACGAAGCAAACTACTTGCAGATGAACGAAGGTAGTTTTGACATCCCTCATTTAAGTTTCTTGCACTATAACTATTTGAATGACGGCGGCGCTGCGCCGCGAGGTGGGAACACGGCTGTGGCGCCAGATCGAGATCTTTGTTCCCGTGGCGCGGCGCCGGGACTTGAGACCACGGATGCGGAGTTGACGGAATACGGCGTGAGGAATTGCAGGATTCGCCCGCTTTCCGGAGGGAACGAATATCACCTGCGAATTAACGAATTTGTTTTGCCTAATTTCATCGCCTTTCCCGGCAATGCCGGGACTTACGGTATCAACTGGCATGTCCCTATCGATGATATGCACCACTGGAAATGGACCTGGGTGTTCGACAGAGAAAACCCGCTGGATCAGGAGACGATTCAAAAGCAGCGGACCGAAATGACGCCTGATTACCGGTCGCTGCGCAATAAGGCGAACCGCTACCTCCAGGATCGCGAATCGATGAAGCGCGAAACCTTCACCGGCATTGGCTTCAACTTTGATGCGCAGGATCTTTGTGTGATCGAAGGAGCCGGACCGATTCAAGACCGCACCCAGGAACATTTAGTCTCGAGTGACATGCCAGTCGTGGTCGCTCGCAAGGTGCGCATCAAAGCGATCCGCGATCTGCAGGAAGGTCGCGAGCCGAAGAACGTCGTGAGGGATCCGAAGCTCAACCAATTTCGTATCCTGTCGACGCGCGCGGTCGTCCCTCGGTCGAAGGATTGGAGGGACTTCGCCAAAGAAATGGAAGCCAAGGTTCGAGTCTGAGCGCAAGATCAAAGTTGTCTAACCCATCAAAACTAATGGAGGATACGATGAGCACGCTTACCGCTGGAATGGCTTCTTCGCACGCTGCGACAGTCGTCGAGCCGGCTAAATGGGACAAGGGGCGAGCCGCAAACCGAGAAAACTATAAGCGCCGTTACGGGACGGAACCGGCCATTCACCCGAAAGCCTTGCAGGAAACCATGGATATCAGAGAGTCGCGTTACAAGTGGATCAGAGACGGTCTTGATTTCTTGAGAGCGAAATTGCAAGAAGTCCGTCCCGATGCAGTGATTCTCGTAGGCGACGATCAGGACGAAAACTTTTCCGAAG
>WHTR01000244.1:848-1181 GCA_009377635.1 Chloroflexota bacterium | reverse complement strand
ATCGCGGAGCGACGCCATCCACACCGGCCGAGCGTGCGCCCTTGTTGGACCTGACCCGGTCCCATGCCACAACGAGGAACGCCGGGTCATGGATGAGGTTGCCAAGATCATCGAAAGTGCGACCAGGATCACTGGTCGCCCATCGGTGCAGCTTCGTCTGCATCGCGTGTACCCGCGACTGAGCCTCAGAAAGGCTCGGCCACGACGCGCCGATATTCACCAGCGACCTCCACGCGCTGCGTAGTTGCTGCGAACTCGCTGGACCCCTTCGCCCTGTGACCGGCTCTCCCGGTCTCCGTGGCAGGTCGTCACGCCTGCGACTACTACGAGTCC
>WHTR01000244.1:0-838 GCA_009377635.1 Chloroflexota bacterium | reverse complement strand
ATCGGGCCAGGGATGCTGGAGGCGGGCGGGTGCGAGCCATCGGGCCACAAGACGGTTCATGCGCTTCCAGTCCAGGCCTGTGCGCTGGCTGCGGCGCCGAAGCGCGCGATACCAGAGCCGGATCACCTGGGTGCGGAACTGCCTGACCGCCTTGCTGTTGGTGGGCACGGCGTAGTAGGCGAGGTGCCCACGCACCACGCTTGCCAGCCAGCGCCCCTGTTCGGGGATGGGCAGATGCCGCCGCCGCTTGAGCTCTTCATTGAGCTGTTTGAGCTTGGTCCGCATCCGCTTCGCGATCGTGACACGTCGAAGCATGAACCGCCCGCCCCTGGTCATCCCACAGATGTGGGTGAAGCCCAGGAATGCGAACGTTTCGGGTCGGCCGAGACCGCGCCGTGCTCGCCGTTCGGCGGCGTACCGTCCGAACTCGATCAGGCGCGTCTTGTTAGCCGCCAACTCCAGGCCGAACTTCGCCAACCGTGCGCGAAGATCAGCAAGGAACCGGCGCGCGTCGCGTTCGCGCTCGAACCCCACCGCGAAGTCGTCGGCGAACCGCACGATGGCCACGCCACCGCGGGCGTGTCGACGCCTCCACTGATGGGCCCACAGGTCCAAGACGTAGTGCAGGTAGACGTTGGCGAGCAACGGCGAGGCCGATGCCCCCTGTGGGGCTCCCTGCTGCGTCTGGGACCACTCCCCTTCCTCGATGACTCCTGCACCCAACCACTTGCCGATCAGGCGCAGGACCCGTCCGTCCGCGATCCGGTGCTTGAGGAACTGCTCCAGCCAGCCCCGATCAAGGTTGCCGAAGAAGTCGCGGATGTCCGCATCAAGCACC
>WHTR01000243.1 GCA_009377635.1 Chloroflexota bacterium | reverse complement strand
CCGAGCTACTTCATCTACCCAATGTTCCACAGACGTCACTGCCACCTCCTCGGAAGGCTCGCACTGGCCGCCGGCGCGTGGTCGATCAGAAAAAACGAGTCCCCCACATCATGGACGTGCCTCGAAAGATGCTAGGGGTTCCCGTGCTCGGCCGGCGGGCTGATACCCGGGTTCCGTCACCCGCCAGAGGTGAGAGCCTACGGGCTGCGACCGCTGCCCGCGCCGTCGCCAATGTATAGCCATGATAGCAACTATAACGAATGCGAGGCACGCGACGGCGCACGTCGGGCAGGGCCTCTACTCTTGACAAGGCTCCTCCCGGTGTGCCGCGCGCCTTTCCCAGCGGAGCCCACCCACAAAAAGCCGGCCCGCCTCTGTCCAGAGCGGGGGTGGGACGGATGGTGCACTCGAATGTCGAGGTCTGCCTGCTTCTGAGCCTGCCCGCCCTAATTGCAACTGACGACCCGCCCAGAGCGGATCGTGACCTCGCGGGCCGGGATGCCGAAGAACGTGTATGTACGCACCTCCGCGTCGTAGTCGACCCGAGACGCGGGACGTAGGTCAGGATCCACGTCACCCGTAACCTGTACGTCGATCACCCGGATCCTTCGGTTGAGCAGATTTTCCATTACCTCTCCACCTGCACAACCGACTGGTGCCCTCGCAACGGCCCCCTCGGCGGCCCATCGTTCATCCCCTTGGAACTGATCGACGCCGTCACTGATGACGACACTCATGCACCAGATTCCGTCCCAGGGGCAGTTATCGTGAAAGACCTCCTGGGACATCAGCCAAAACTGCGTGGTAGGATCGGGACCGTCCTCACTGAAATTCCACTGTCCCCAGTACGTCTGATTGGGCACGATGTTCTCTGCCCAATACGAGCCGAAGGAAAAGATCCATGTATCGCCAGGTTTGAGCACTCCAGCGGTCGGGCAATCGTCGTAGCCATTCGGCAGGTTCGTGACGCTCGAACAGTGATCAGCCTGATATCGAGACGATTGTATTGCGAGGCTTTCGTGCTTCTGGTAGGATGTCTCCCATGAAAGCTACCATTGATTCAGCCGGACGATTGGTAATCCCCAGCAGCGTCAGGCGCCAGGCCGGACTGCGGCCCGGAATGCCACTCGATTTGCGATATCGCGATGGCGTCATCGAGGTCGAGCCAGCTCCGCTCCCCGTTCGACT
>WHTR01000242.1 GCA_009377635.1 Chloroflexota bacterium | reverse complement strand
ATGAGGTCCGCTCGCCCGAGCGGCTCGACCTCACCCAGGTAGAAGAGCAGCGTCAGTCGAATAGCTGCTCGTTCCAGTCACACACGGGCTGATACCGGACGCGCCGAAGAACGTCGTACGACCAACTCAGGCATGTCCAACTGTGCATCTTCTGGTATCGCCAGCAAGCGAGGCAACTCCCGGAAGACGGCAGGAAGACATGTCCCGCGAGGCGATCGGTCCGCCCAGCTACAATTCCCACTTGTGATCACCACAAATTGTGTGCGCGGTTTCGCCCTGTCCTCGACACTGAAACGGGTTCTCTCCCTCGCCGGGCCGATGGTCGCCTCGGAGCTTGGGCTCGTGACCATGGGCATCGTGGACACCCTGGTGGTGGGTCGCATCGGACCCGAGGCGATCGGCGCGGTCGGACTCGGGAACATCCTGTTCCTCACGGTCGCCATCTTCGGGATGGGGCTGCTCCTGGCGACCTGGATCACTCGCACACGTTCCCTTGATCACCGGGCCCGAGCGAGCCTTGCGGTCGACAGCCGGCGAGACCATGATCGGGAGTCCGTCACGCCCGCTTGACGAACGAGCCATGGTTCAGCGATCCTTTGGGCTTCCGTTCGCTCTGTCCTCGACCTACAATGCGGGTCAGACGACGGCGGGTGGTCTGTCATGAGCACACGGACGATGCGTGGAAATTGACTCACGGGCATCGCGCGTCTCCTGAGTCGACATCCACACGTGGACGGTGCAGTGAGGCGCCCGCCCTCCTAGAAGAACGCCGTGAGGTTCTTGGCCAGCAGGACGTTCTGATCGAGCCGAATCTCGCGCCGCGCGATCTTCCAGGACGCGTCGACGCGCCGCAAGGTGTCCATTCTCCGCCCGATGAAGACGTGCTCCTCATCCTCGAGGCGGTTCTTGTGGACCACGAATCGGCTCGACACCCGGACCTCGGCGGGCTCCACGTCGAGGAGCCGGACGTTGGAGATCAGGTGCGAGATCCGTGAGAATGGCTCCTCGCACCAGTGCGCGCCGGTCTTCATCTGCAGGACCCGCTGCGTCAGCGTCGTCTTGCCCTCGTCGAACCACGACATATCCAACCGCTCGACTGTGTACTCGCGGTCGCGCTCCCCATACGGAACATTGCGCCGCATCGGCATCCAGTACCGAATGTCGTCCGTCAGCAGCTCCAGCCACTCGTCGAACCGCCGTTCGTCGAGCAGAT
>WHTR01000241.1 GCA_009377635.1 Chloroflexota bacterium | reverse complement strand
GGTCATCGAGGTGAACGAGGACGTGGCACTCCATCACGTCGAGGGAGCGCGCCGCCTCGCCCTCAGCTTTCTCTACTGGATGCAGACAGAGGCGCCGCGCCCTGACGGGGGCAGCGGCTATCCGGGTCTGAAGCTCAACCGCGACGTCGTGGGCACCACCGATGGACTCGCGATGGCCGCCTATATCCGCGAGTCGCGCCGCATCCGCGCCGAAAGAACCATCGTCGAACAGGACCTGTCCGCGGCCGTGCGGGGGCGGCACGGTGCCGTGAGCTACCCGGATTCCGTGGGCGTGGGCAGCTACCGCATCGACCTTCATCCCTCTACGGGCGGCGATACCTACATCGATGTCGCCACCTGCCCGTTCGAGATCCCTCTCGGAGCCCTGATCCCGGTGCGGCTGCGCAACCTGTTGCCGGCCGCCAAGGATATCGGGACCACGCACGTCACCAACGGTTGCTACCGCCTCCATCCGGTCGAGTGGAACATCGGCGAGGTGGCCGGGTTGCTGGCAGCACATTGCCTGGGCACGGAGGCTCAGCCTCGCGGGCTCCTGGAGGAGCCCGGGGCGTTCGAGGAGTTCGCCCGGCTACTCGATTCGGAGGGGGTTCAGAGGCACTGGCCCGCTCCCGTCGCCCGGCCCGGCTAGGGGGCCTACTACACCCATCGTGACGATCCGTCGAGACTGGTTATGATGCTCTAGCTATGCGAGGCCAGAGGATGTAAGGGGCACTGGACGGCGATGCCGGGGGGCAGCCGTCCGCAACCGGATAGGGGGCGCTGTGGAACTTCTAACGCGTAACCGGTATCGCTTTCCGTTCGCTGCGATACTTCTCGTCGTAATCCTCGTCGCGTCGGGTTGCGCGGGCACGTCTCCCGAGGATGGAGGGGGCGAGGGCGGCGGCGAGCTGACCTGGGCCATCGGCGGTTCGGAGGCGGCGCCCGGGGGTGTTCACCAAGAGATCGCCAAGTTGTGGAACGACGAGAATCCCGACACGCCGATCCGGATCGAGAGACTGCCCGATGATGCGGGCGAGCAGCGCCAGCAGCAGAGCCTGGAACTGAATGCGGAGGGCTCCGGTTTCGATGTCTTGGGCATGGACGTCATCTGGACCGGTGAGTACGCGGTGAACGGCTGGCTGGAAAGCCTCGAGGACGTCCGAAACGAGATCGAGGAGGTCAGCATCCCCGGCGCATTCGAGTCGGCGACCTGGGAGGGGGAGCTGTGGGCCGCTCCCTACAACAGCAAC
>WHTR01000240.1 GCA_009377635.1 Chloroflexota bacterium | reverse complement strand
ACGCGCAGGAGATCATTGGGCAGGCGGAGCGCAGCGCCGCGCAGATTCGCCACGAGGTGGACGAGTACGCCTACCAGGTGCTCCTCGACCTGGACCGGCGCCTGGAGGGGATTGAGTCCATGGTGCGAGACGGCCTTCGCGCGCTGGAGTCGAACGGCGAAACCACGCCGCCTCACCAGCCAGCAGACCAGGTGCCGGCGTTGGACCAGCTCTGAGGCGCATCCCCATCCCGATGTCGGCTATTCGAGGAAGACGGAACCCGGTTCGACGCGGGGACGCTTTACGGTCCTGTGAGACAGCCTTTGCGATGCGTTTAGTACAATCGCATGAGGACGAGAGGAAGCCGGAATGGTGTGGGGATTCTCCGGTGGAGAGAAGTGACCTGTGACCGCATACAACGTCGCGTCACTGCTGAACGCACCGACCGGCACGACGCGCATGGTAGAGATCTCCGAGACGGAGCCGCGGTTCGGTCCGGAGCTGCCCGTCAGAAGTCCCATGCAGGGGAACGCTCGCTTCACGCGGACGCAGGACGGGATCCTCGTTCAGGGCCGGGTCGCGGCGACCGTGGAGGAGGTCGAATGCTCACGTTGCTTGATGACCTTTCCTGCGGAGGTGGCAACGCAGTTCGAGGAGGAGTTCATCCCGTGCGTGAATGTGGTGACCGGCGCGCCGCTTCCGCCACCAGAGGACGAGGCGCTGCGAATCGACGACCGTCACGTCCTCGATCTGACGGAGACGTTTCGCCAGTATCTGCTCACCGCGGTCCCGCTCAAGCCCGTGTGCAGCACCGCCTGTCGGGGGCTGTGCCAGACCTGTGGCGTTGAGCTGAACACGGGAGGCTGCGAATGCGATCAGGAGGTGGGAGCGCGCCCGTTCGCAGCGCTCGCCACGCTGCTGATGCCTGACCGAGTTCAAAGCAATCGACATCGCTAGTCCTCCGTTAGGATGACAACCAGCAAACCCCCGCTGACTGGGCGCGAGTGCCTGGAATGCGTGTCACAGAAAGGATCGAGCTTTGGGTGCGCTTCCCAAGAAGAAAGTTACGCAGCGACGCCGGAACAACCGGCGCAGCCACCATCATCTGCGACTCCCGCAGCTCAGCGCCTGTCCGCAGTGCCATCGGCCGAAGCCGACCCACCAGGTGTGCCCATTCTGCGGCACATACAATGGGCACGCCGTCCTCGACGTGAAAGAGACTGCACGGCCTCTGTGAGGCCCATGCAGCGCATCGACGACTGAGGATGGAGAGGC
>WHTR01000023.1 GCA_009377635.1 Chloroflexota bacterium | reverse complement strand
AGTTGGCAGGCTATGCGGGTCCGCCTCAAAGAGTTGGGGCTCTCCGACGGATGACCGAGCGGCGCCGCCTCCCCGGCGAGGGCACGATCGGGACGCGCATTCGGAAACGCACAGACGGCTCCGAATACATCCAGCACTTCGCGGCGCTCGGCTCCGGTCGGAGCCGCGTCTGGGTCTACGGGAAGACGCCGGCTGAGGTAGCCAAGCGACTCGCAGACTTACGGAAGCGTCGTGATGAGGGCCAGACCACGCTCAAGAACATTCCCCGTCTCGATACGTTTCTCGAAGGGTGGCTGGAATACGTCGTACGGCCGTCGGCGACCTACAACACCTATGCCTTCTATCGTCAGCAGTCCCGGAACCACATCATTCCGGCACTTGGCCGACGGCGCGTTGACCGGCTGACGGTCGCCGAGGTCCAAGCGTTCCTAGGTTCCCGCCTCGCTGCTGGACTCGCGCCCCAGACGGTCCGACATATTCGGGCAACCCTCCGCGCCGCGCTCAATGTGGCGATGCGCTGGCGACTCGTGACCCACAACGCCGCCGCGCTCGCAACGCCACCGCGCGTCCCCTATCGGGAGCGGGCGCGTCTCACACCGGACCAATCACGGGCGCTGCTCGCGGCAGTCCGCACACACCGACTCGGTGCGCTCTTTACGCTCGCCCTCGCGACCGGTGCGCGACAAGGACAGCTCCTGGGACTGCGCTGGCAGGACATTGACTTCGAGAACGGGGTGCTTCATCTCCGTCAGGCGCTCCACCATCGGGATGGGCAGTACCTGCTCGACGCGCCAAAGACCCGTGGCAGTCGCGCTGCCGTCCCATTACCGGCACCGCTCGCCTCCGTCCTCCGCGACCACGAGCGGCAGGAATCGGAGGACAGCTGTCAACCGCCGGGAGAGGCGTGGGAGGCCGAGCTGGTCTTCCGGACGGAGCGCGGTCGACCGCTCGCGGGTCATCTCGTGACGACGCAATTCCAGCGCGTGCTCAAGGTAGCTGGCCTGCCACGTATGACGTTCCATGACCTCCGCGGATCCTGTGCAACCCTGCTGGCGGTCTTGGGCGTCCATCCGCGCGTGGCGATGGAGATTCTCGGGCACGCGGACTTCACGACGACGATGCAGTACTACACGGAGGTCATTGGAGACGAGCGACGGGTCGCGCTCGAGGGGCTCGCCGGCCTGCTCTGGCGAGATGATGTTGGCCGGGATGTTGGCCCGGCCAACAATGGGACTGATGGAACGGCGATTCTAGGCACGAAATAAGGAGGATTTTCAATGCGGATCATGTTTCTCAATCCCCCCAATGGCGTTTTTGCCTCCTTCATCCCGTCCATTCGTGCCTGAATCGTCCCCCGTAATCCACCCCAAAGGCCCTGCCGGCCGGGGGTGATGTTGGCCGGGTTGTTGGCCGGCCTCCGGCGCTTTCCCCAAGCTCCCCATGCGATCTCCACCCCTTCTCCACAATGATTGCACTGGACAATCATTGTCTGTGGATGTATGATGTTGTCGTCGAATGACAATCTACGTCGGAGGCAGTACATGGCAGCCATGAACATACGAGTCATAGAAGACGGCGCGGCCGAGCGGATCAAGCTCGCGGCGGAGGCGCGGGGGATCACGCTCGGTGAATTCATGGCGCGGCTCATTGCATTGCACGAAGCCATGCGCGCCCGTGCGGATGCCGGCGACGATGGCCTCCAAGAGGAAATGAAGGCGCTGGGTCTCGAAACGGTCCAGCGGTAGGAAGAAAGGACACGAAGTCCATGCTGTACGTACTCGCGATTTTCTTGCCCCCAGTTGCCGTGTTGATCTGCGGCAAGCCGTTCCAAGCGCTCCTGAACGTTGGACTGTGTCTCCTGCTTTGGGTGCCTGGCGTCATTCATGCGTGGGTCGTCGTGAGCAATTACTACGCGGACAAGCGCAACAATCGCGTGGTGAAAGCCATCAACCAGCAAACGGACGCGATCCGACGATCGTCATGACAACTAGGAGTGTGGCCGCCAATGTCGCAACATTGGCGGCCGAGCAGAAGGACAGATAACCGTGTCTACCGAACAACAGCTACCGTCAAAGCGACATTGGACCATGTCCATGCTCTCATGGGCGGCGTGGGGCCTCGCAGGCTTTCTGGGTGTCCTGGCCCTCACACCGCCGTATTCGACCAGCAATCTCTCGCCCGCCGCTGCCGGCCTGCTTCTGGCAGCCGGTATGGCCATCGGCCAGAACGTCCGTGGCATTCGAGCTCGCATCCCCGTATTCGCGCAGGGCCACACAGCAGCCGGCTGGCTCGTTTTCGGCTTGGTGGCACTGGCGCTGATCGCGACAACCGGATCACTAAGTGGTTCTCGCCCGGCGGCTCAGCCGGAGCTGGTCCGGGCAGCGGCCGATCAGCCGACTAGCTCGCGACCCGTTGCCGTTCCGGATGCCCCGACAGCAACGGTCACGGCGTCCATTGGTGAGACCGAAGCCGAGACAGCAGCGGCGCCGAGTGGTCCAACAACCTACAACGTCGGCGACACCGTGAAACTCGGAGACTGGGAGCTCACGGTGAGCAAGGTGCAGACACCCTTCGTTAGCTCAAATCGGCTCAGCCAGCCCGAACTCGATCACTTCGCGCTCGTCTACGTTCAGCTCACCAACGTCGGGAACGAGCCGCTGACGATTAACCCCGCCTCCTTTAAGCTGCGTACCGAGGATGGGCAGGTGTACAGCATGGGCTCAGTCGTTCGCGAGGATGACTTGAGCTATGACACGGTTGTCCCTGGGGACAAGATCGCAGGCAGCGTCGCATTCGATCTCCCTAACAGTGGAAGGTACAGAGTTTACTTTGCCCCGTCGGAGCTGCGCGGCCAGCAGGCGATCATTGAAGTTGGCGAACTGTAGAGCATCACGGGGAAAGTGACCATGAAACCAATGGTCCTCAAAGCAATGGTTCTCAGCCTCGTTGTTGGTGTGCTGCTCGTCGCCTGCGCGCCGCAGACGCGGACGCAGGCAATACCGACACGGGCTGCTCCCACGGTGATGCCACAACCAACCTCTGCGCCAGCTTCGGACCTCCCGCTAGCCGTGAAGTGCTACCACCCATCGGGGCAGCTGCGGACGACGGGTCCGATCCATCCTGACTGCTTCGGGCTTGTGCAACAGGCCAAGCAAATGGAACAACTTCAACGGGAGCTGGCACAGATCAATTCACAGATGAATCAGCAGCACTACCGATAGAGAGGCGCTTCTCTTTTCATGAGAGGGCCGGAGCAATCAGCTCCGGCCCGTCGTTTCTCGTGTTATTGACGAGCGTACTGACCGGGCAGGCTTCCAGCACATCGTCATCGCACGGCCCCGCAAGCGGAAGCACCTCGGCGGGGTCCGTGGTCCGTGGGTCGAGCCACTGCTCCCACGCCTCAGCGTCCGGCAGCACGACCGGCATGCGGTTGTGAATCTCCGCCATGAACGCGTTGGGGGCACACGTCACAACCGTATGGGAGTGGAGCTCGTAGTCGTTGTTCGGGTCATGCCACATCGTCCACAGGCCCGCCAGCACCATCGGCTGCCCGTCGGCCCGGTGGATGTAGAGCGGCTCTTTCCCTCGGCCTGCGGACTGCCGCCATTCATAGAAGCCGCTGACCGGCACGATGCACCGCCGGGAGCGCACCAAAGTCCGAAACGATGAGCGCTCCAGCAGCGTCTCCGCCCGTGCGTTGAACATCCGCGATCCCACCGATCGATCCTTCGCCCACACGGGTATCAGTCCCCAATGTGATGCCTCCAGGTGCGCGCCCGCCTCACTGCGGCGAACGAACACATCCACGACGGTTGGCGCGATGTTGAAGCGCACCGGCAGCGCCGTGTCGGAGATTTCCTCGAAGCCGAGCTGACGGGCGAGGTCCCGCCTTTCGCGCGCGATGCGTCCACACATAGCTTCATTCTAGCGCCTCTTCGTATGACAAGGCAGAACACTCGTTCTATAATGAGCATCCGCCAATCGCGACCGGAGACGAGGGGATGAGCGCGACGGGCCAAGTGAACGTCGATGACTTCCGCGCCTGGCTCGTGGCCCACCCACGTGGCACCGTCGGTCAACGACAGAATCCCGAGATCAATCCGATCGCTCTGTATCTGCGGTCGATCGGCTATCTCGATGCGCGCACGGACCGTCTCATTCTGCCGCTCTGGGCACAGCGATTTCTGGAGGCCATCAAGGCTCAGCGTCGCATCTATTTCACGGGCGAGGAAGCGCTCGCCGTCTTTGAGCACATGATGGGAACGCGTTTCACGATCCTTGAAGAACTGGAGGATGTGCGAGCGCGGATTCTGCGCGAGCCCAGGCTCGTCGACTCCTTGCGCGCCGACGACCTGAGCGAGGATGTCCTGGGCATCCTGAACGAGACCAGTCGGAGGCTGCCTGGAGGTCAGGACTTCCTCGACTACATCCTCAAGGGCCCGATCCATGCACTCGAGGTTCTAGAGGATGCTATCGCCCGAGCCAAGCGGAGGCAGCGGTCCTAGAGCCGCCCGAGGAACTGCTGGCCAAACGGGTCAGTGGTAACGTTCCGCATTGCCCTGGCCCGGCGTTTCTCCTCCACGCTTGACAGCAATACCGATATTGCTGTATCATGAACGTGCAGCGAAGCGGGAGCGTGGGGGATGGAGATGCCGAAGGCACGGCGCGTCCGGGAGGCACTCGAGGCGCGATTTGCCGTGCGTCGGCAGAGGGGCTCGCACATCATGTTCGATGTGCACGGCCGGCTCGTTCCCTTCGCCTATCACGATCGCCGCGATCTCGGGGAGGGTCAGCTGCGACGGATCGCCAAGGATTTCGAGCTCACGGTGGAGGAGCTGAAGGAGTTGCTGTGATGAGTGGACGGGCAATCACCAAGATCCCGGTCCTCTTTTTCTACGATGAGGAGAGCCAGAACTGGGGATTCCACATCGAGAATCCACGGATTGTGGGCGGCGGCCAGCGGACGCTCGAGAAGGCGCGGGAGGCAGCGATCGAGGCCATCGCGTTTGCCATTGAGGAGCCGCCCGAGGATACCGATGGCCGGATCGAGTTCATCCCCATCACGATTGGGGCCCGTCCATGATCAGCAGCCGGGACGATTCTCGACTCGCGGAGGCAGCGCGGGCGCTCTCGGCAGCAGCAACCCGGCCGCGCCCAGCCACCTGCGCCGACTGCGGCGCGCCCTTCGAGGCGTCTGGACGCGGCAAATACTGCTCCGATCGGTGCCGCTGGCGGGCATCCAACCGCGCACGTGCGGAACGGAAGCGGAGCAGGCGATGATCCTCCCAAGACCATACGTCACAACACCCCATGGACGGCGTTTGTATGGCAGATGGATTCGAAGAATGTATCTCACTGGGGAGGGACCATGGATCATCGCCCTGGCCTGCTCAGTTCGTGGTGTCTGTGAGGTGACCACACCTGTAGGACGGGCAGACGTGGCGACGGACTCACTGATTTTCGAGGTCGAACCGGCCAGAACATGGCGACACGGAGCACAACAAGCATATGCGTATGGCGGTAGCACTGGATTACGGCCTGCAGTCGCCATATTTGGCGAGGCCGACTACGAAGAGATCTATCTAAGAGTCCGAGATCGTATGCCTGGACTGAGTTTGTGGGTATGGCAGACAGGCTGGATAGAGATTACCAGCAGAAGACTTGCCAAACGAAAAGGTGGTACGACCCGGCCGGAGAACCTTCTGAACTGGCCAGCGCACCTATTTGAGGAAGTGGAAGTAACTGAATCGCCCATTGATGCAGTGTACTCGGGATCTGGGAGCGCCCTTGGATCGGCGACAACCGACGAACGGGAGCGCACCCGGTACCTCAGGAGATGACGAGCATGAAGCAACCAGCGACGGAACAGGAATGGGCTGACTTCTATCAGGCGCACAAGGATGATCCCGAGATCTGGTCCGATCCGGTGCCAGCTCCCGTTCGTCCGCGCGGCCGACCAAGCCAAGGGCGAGGCGCCAAGATAACCGTGCGCTTCACGGCTGAAGAGTTGGCACACATCCGATCGGAGGCACGAGAGACGGGTACGAGCTACTCGGAAGTCGTCCGCCGCGCAGTCATGACCTGCCGAGGAGGGCGTCCGTGAGCGCTGAGACCATCGCGGCGCTTATGCGGGTGCGTGAGGCATTCGTTGCAGCGCGATTACAGGCCCGAGATCGGGTAGGCGACGACAACGAGCGCTGGTATCAGCATGGGTTTGACGTCGGCCTGGAATGGAGCATTGGCGAGATCGATGCGGCCATCGCGCGGGCCAAGGGGGAAGCGGAGCGGTGATGGGCTGGCACCGACTTGCCGTGACGTTTGCTGGTACCCTCGGGACCTTGACCGGGCTCGCCCTGGGCGCGTGGCTCTTCCCGGACGTCCGCCGCTGGCTCCGGGATCTGCTGCGCTAGCGAATGAACTCGAGTCCCCAAATGCGCCTCATCATCCTCGCCATCGGATCCGTGCTCTGCCTCACGAGCGCCGGCTGTCTCGTCGGTGGACGCCCACCCGCTGTTGATTCCTCCGAGATCGCTCGCTCCGAACCCGAGCTCCGTGAATTCACGGACCTCGTCGGGTGGGCGTACTCCGCCTGGCCGGGAACCGATAAGGCAACCATGCGCGCGGATATGGCTCGTATGCGTGAGGGCGGGGCGAATGCCGTGTACATCTCGCACGCCAACCCTGGGGAACCGGACGATGACATCGAACCGGGCATGACGTTCTCCGTCTACTACGCTCGCGTCCACCACACCGCACCCCACGCACAGGCGGACGCGCAGTACCTCGCAACCCATGCGGCGGTCCAGGCTGCGGATGAGGCCGGGCTCGCGGTGGTCCTTGCGGTCGGCTACCAGATTCAGATGGGACGCGAATGGAACGCGCTCCACGAAGCGCACCTGCGCCGCGACGCGGATGGCGCACGCACGTCGCACTGGGGCTCGGGCGAGACCGCCTCGCCGTATTCGCCGCTCCTGCGCAGCGATCTCACGGACTACTACCGATGGATCAATGCGGAGTTTGTAGAGGCATACCCGCACATCGTGGCGCTCAACCTCGCCGACGAACCGATGGGGGCGGACTACTCGAACTGGGCTCAGGAGGAGTTCCACGCACGGCACGGCGTATCGATGGACGACGCTGATGCAGCAATGATCGGGGAATTCGCCTCGGGCATGCTCGCGGATTGGGCGGTCTTCACGGCTGGGACCTGGGCTGAGATCAACCCGACCATATGGACAACGATGACGTTCCACATCCAGCGCGACAACCCGTGGTTTCCCGACTTCGAGGCGATCTTCGCGCGTGCCCCACGGAACTTCGTCTTCTCGGCAGATACGCACTACCACGACGGGCCAGGGGACGTTCCAACGTTGGATATCGGACAGCTCGCGGTCATGATCCGGACGCTCGGATGGTACTCGGCCGTATACGAGCGGCCGCTCCTGCTCTGGACGTCTGCCAATGCGTGGGGCCTCACGCCACAGGGCGGTATCCCGGAGGCCGATGTCAATCTCCGTCTCGTCGAGGAGGAGAGCCGCCGAAATGGCGGCCGGCTCGCGATGATCATGGCCTGGGGCTACAACATTCGCTATCAGGGCGTCTTCGGGAGCGAGGGGAGCCAGATCGGGTTCGATCCAGAGGAGATGTTCTCCCATGTTTCTGGGGCGATGGCTGCACTGCGTTCAGGGCTGTCAGACCCTGGGGATGAATTACCAGCACGTGCCATGGTCATCGACCGTCCCTCCCTCATGGCCTGGGTCGGAGAGCGGCGCCTCGGCCACATCACGGGCCCGGTGCTCGACATGCATGAGTGCTTCGGGCCCTTCCTCCAGTCGAACACGGTCCTGCTGGTCGACGGCGAAGCCGCCCGATGGGCAGCCGCCAGCGGGGCGCAGATCGCTCGCTCGACATTCGCTCACGCACGAGCAAACTGCGGACAGCTCTAGAGCACGAGGGTAAGACCCAGGTCGCGGGATAATTGCTGGATGCGGCCCGTGTTGATCCACCGACCCGCCGGGCAGCTTCTCGAAGCCGGGGATATCGCCCGATGCGCAACAAGCCAATCCATGTCCGGGTACGTCCGTAGCGCGATCCAGCAGCACTCGAGTACCGCGTCGTACTGCGCATTCGTCACCGGCTCCGTCTCCGGTCGCCCGAGATCTTCCGTCTCGATCCCTACCGTCACCGCATTAGGATTGACGCCCGATGGTCCCGACCAACGGTTCCCCGTTTCGAGCCGGCCCGCGTGCCAGGCCGTATCCGTCAGCAACACGTATTGGTGAATCCGGCCGTCCAGGCCGACGCCGTAATGGGCTGACACCTGCGCGTCCGTCCGCTGAAACCAGGCGGTCATCCCGTCGAGTGACCCAACGGCGGTGTGCAGGACAATCGCGAGCGCATGACGCCCAGACCGCCCAATCGTAAAGTTTGGACTCCCACGCCACTCTGGGGTCGACCCCTCCTCTCGCGGCTTCGGCTTCGGTGTCAGAGGTGCCGGCTCGGGTTCAGGAACGCGCCTGCGTGTCTGGAGTAATAGCAAGCTCATGGGAGTGGCCATCCACTTTTGTCTGCCCCCGCTGGGGAGGTCACACCGTCTCGATGCTCGATCAGACCGGCATTTGAGAAGACCACACCGACGTAGGCAATTCCTTGCCACTCGAATTCCTCTTCGGGACTTGAGGAATTTCCCGATATCGGGAACCCTGGGTCCGGCCCCTCATCTGCAAAGAACGCTTTCGTCGCAGCCATCCACCACTGGGTGATCCCGGAGCCGGGCCAAAAGGCCAGATCGGGTTTGATCGCGCGATACCGTAGCTCCCATTGCCGCAAAGTCGGGTCATAGGCCATTGTGCTCACCTCCTGCTCGCCACGTGTCCGAAACGCTGCCATGATCTGCTTCGCTTCCCGCAATCCACGCTCATAGTTGAGCCGCACGGCCGGCGATTTCGCCTTGCCGTTCCCCGCGGGCCAGTTGTATTTCAGCAAAGCGCGCATGAGTCCAGCGTCAGAATCGTCGCCATCCCAGTGGCCCTTGATCCGTGCCGCTGCGACCGGCGCCTGATAGGCTACGTCGAAGGACTTCTCGCGAAAGGCCATGATGTCGCGGACGGCCCAGCCGGTGAATGCGCCGCTCCAGCGCCACGCGATGTGTGCGAAACCGAAACTCACATCTGCACTGCCCGACGCCACGATCTCATCGACGATCTTCTGGAGACTGAGCATGGCCTCCTCGGCGATGGCCGTCTGTGCATCGCGCGTCCGGTTCGCCCAACGCTCCGAATGCGGATCGAGGTTCGATTCCGCCACACCGAGAGCGAGCAGAAGCAACGGAGGGATACCGGCCACGTCAGCCGCAGTGATGATCTCGTGGACGACGGCGGGATCGGCCATCAGGCAAGCGCCCCCAGAATTCGTATCGCGACCCAATCATCGCTCGGGAACTTCGACACCTCACCGTCGGGGAACGTCACCGAGAATTCTGCCAGGTAGTCAGCGGGAGCGTCCGTCTCCCCCTCCGCCCACGAGTACCGCACCTCTCCCGCCTCAGCGTCAACGATGGTTGCCGCAACCCGATCAATGATGACGTCGCCGTCTATCGCCTGCATCGTGAACACGACCGAGGCCCCCTCGAGATTAATGGCCGCATGGTCCCCATCTACCAGGAACGCTTCGAGCGCCGGGGAGGTGCTTCCGCTCTTGAGCTGAAATTGAATCGTCGCAGTCATCTGTCCTCCCGGAGTACGACGGATCGCCGTCCGTTCCCGACGTGTATTCGCTGGCACGTGTCTCCTATTGTCGCGTTTCGGCTCCCCGTTCCGACGCCCGCCGTCTGGCGTCCGTCACGGGCCGTTACGCCGCGTCTCCCAGAGGAGGGAAGGACAACGCGCGTCGGGGTCGGATACGGTATCTGCGGCGGTCCGACACCAACGATCTCACCCGATATCGCGAGCTCCGCCGAGCCGAGCAGTTCGACTGCGCCATAGGCGGTCTGCGTCCCCATCACATCGAGGGCGGATGCCACGGTCAGCTCGAGTGCCGCGCGCACCGCCCGCACACCAGAAGCGGTCAGCTCAGCCGCTGACCCGAATGCCACGGCACCCGACACGATCCGTACGCCACTGGCAGCAAGGGAGCCATCGGCCACAAGCTGTGCGGCCCCGGTCGTCGTGCGGACCCCGGCGACGGAGAGCTCGGCATGGGGCGCCAGCTCCGCCGCACCGACGACGACGCCGACAACCAGGATGAAGCCGGCAGCTTGGAGGGTTGCGGTCGCATCGAGCGCCACGGCGCCGACCTGCGTAACGGTCCCATCGGCCGTGAGCGCTGCGCTCATGAGCAGCATCGTCTCACCAACGGAGCCGATGACGCCCGCCGCGAGGAGCGTGGCGTGCCCGGCAAGGCCGGCGGCGCCAACGTGGACGCGCACACCGGCGGCGGCGAGGTCCGCCGCGCCGGTCAGGTGCGCGGCGCCTGAAGTGAGCAGAACGCCGTCTGCCGCGATCATCCCGGCCACGGACACATCGACGGCACCCAGCTGCGTGACGGTGCCCTCAGCAGCGAGCGCAGCCGATACGGTGAGCACAGCGGTCCCGCTCGCCCCGACCTGGCCGTCTGAGCCGAGGGCGCTGGTCGCCGCAAGGGCCACCGCTCCGTGCTGCGTCACGTGCCCATCGGCGGTGAGGATGCTGGTCGCCGCAAAGGCGCAGGCTGAGGTGACCTGCCGAACACCAGCCACCGCAAGCGAGGTACTCCCAGCCAAAGGCACGGCACTCGAGGCGACCCGAATGCCATCGACCGCGAGAACCCCCGCGCCAAGGAGGGCGGCGCTGCCACCAGCCGTCCGGGTCCCCGCCACCGCGAGGCTCCCGCTCCCTGCAAGCGCCACGGCTCCAAGTTGCCGGCGCACGCCACTGGCCGTGAGCGTGCCACTCCCGAGCAGACTCACCGCGCCGGTCTGAACCGTGACCGGTGGCGCGATCCCGAACACGGCCCCGACATAGTCGTCACTTCCGCTCGCCGTCGCGCTCTCCGTGCCCGAGGCGCCCGCGCTCGCCTGCACCTCGCCGAAGAGGGACAGGTACTCGGCTCCCAGCCGTTCGATCAGCGTCGGTGCGCTATACGTCACCGATCCGAAGTGCACGAGGGCCAGGACGATGCCGGCGCCGGCCTTCGTCGTCGTGACCCCACCGGCAGAATGCGTCGCGCTCGAGCCCGTCTGTGTCGATACCAAGGCCGGATCGAGCGCGCCGGCCGTGTGAGCGCCACTGACGCGGATGCAGCCGCCGAGGCTGAACGCGTTCGGATGGCTCCAGTTCCATGACGCCGGGTCACCGGCCGCCACGACCCGCCGCGCGATGACCATGGCGAAGAACACGGTCGGGTGTGCCCACTTCGTGACGATGGTCCATCCGGCGGGCGGATCGATATCCGCGATGAATGTCTCGATCTCCATCGCGGCAATGAGTAGGTCGCCGGTCTGTGTCCCGAACGGCTTGTCAATGGCCGTGTCGGTGTGGAAGTCGCCCGGCACCGTCGTCGGCGAGCCCTCGAACACGACGCCGGCGATACTGGCTGCCGCATCCCGGAATCCGAAGAGCACCGCCGCGTAGCCATTACTTGTGCTGGTCGAGGCGCTCTCGGTGCCGGTCGCGCCAGCACTCGCTTGGACGGCGCCGAAGATGCCGATCCGCGTGTTATCGAATCGTTCTGTCAGCGTCGTTGACGAGTAGCTCGCGGCCGAGAAGTGCGAGATGCAGAGCGTCACACCCGTGCCGGCCCCCAGCGTGGTGAGCCCGGCCACGCTGTGCGTCGTGCCACTGCCCTGCGCGACCTGCACCGTACCCGGATCGAGCACCGATGTCGCGTGCACGCCCGTGAGCCGCTCACAAGCTCCCTGCGTGGTCGCCGATCCATGCGTCCAGGCCCAGCTCGAGGGATCGCCTGCTTCAACGACCCGGTAGGCGGCATACGTCCAGAAGTCGTTGCTCGTGTTGCGGACGGACCCGATGAGGACCCACCCGGCCGGCACCGTCGCCGTGGCGGACCGGATGTGGAGCACCGCTAGGAGCGTGTCACCGGTCGCCACCGATGACGGCTTCGAGATCAGCGTGTTCGTCCGTGACGTGAGCGTCGTGGTGGAGGTGTTCGCCGTGTAGGTGACGGCCATCAGATCAGGCGAGGGTGATCGTGAGTGAGCCCGCTGGGATCGTGAAGCTGTCTCCCGCCGTGAACGTCTTGCTTGCCGCAAGCGCGCCATGGAGCCAGCGGACGGGCGTCCCGGCCGAGTCGTAGATGTTCACCCAGCCGACGGTCGCCGCCGGCATATTGGTGAACGTGATGTCCGCGCTGTTCGTCGCGACATCGGCGGACACCGCCGAGAAGGTGATGTTCTGCCGCGCATAGCTGCCACCGGCGATCTCTGTCCCGACCGCGCTATCGCTGGGCGCAGCACTCATGAGTGCCACCTTGAGCGGCTGGACCGGCGCCGTCGGCGTCTGGTTTACGAGGTACTTGAGCAGCTGGGTCTCTCCTACGTCAGAAAGGGCGGTCATGAATTCGCCTCCTGTGTTGCGTTCGGCACAATATAGACAAGCAAGGCAGTAACCAGCGTCACGATTGCGGTGCTCAGCTCCGGCTCGACCGGGATGCCGTACGCCGCGAGGATCGCCACGCCGGCGCCAACGACCGAGACGAGCGCCTTTCGATAGCGATCCATTACCCATCCTCCGTCAGGCGACCGACCAGATAGCGCCAGCGACTCCAAAGGAGCCGTCGCCACGTGAACAACGACATATCGCCAATGCCGTTCCCGTTTGCCTTCCAGATCCCGAGCAGGCGCTCCATTTCATCGCCGATTTGAAAGGGTGTTATCTGCATCATCACCCGTTCTCCTCCTTCCGATCCGCAACCGTCCGCATCAGCCGCCTGCGGTCCCGGATCGCCAGCGCCGTCATCGTCGTCAAGAGCGCGATGATGACGACGAGCACGCCCGCGATGCCCGCACTCCGCGCCACTGGAGGCCCCGGCGTCCCCGTCAAGACCCACACCCCGAGTGCCACGCCAAGCGCGTAGATCGTGAGCCGGAGCCATTCGTCGCGCACGTTCCGCGTCGCGATGAGCCGCCGGGCACCATTGAGGCCACTGATCCGCAAGGCGGTCGCATCGTCCTGCGCCTCCCGCAGCAGATAGACGGAGAGACCCGCGCCGAGCGCCGTGAGCATGAGCCATATCCAGACAAAGACCACGGTCATGACTCTCGGCGCTCCACCTCAGCAACCAGTCCGAGCGCACGTGCCCGCTGCATGATCTCCCGTTGCTCACGCCGGACCTGCTCCAGCTCACCATTCCGTTCTGATGTGAGCCCCACCTGCTGCCGCCGCCACTGAAGGAGCCGACGAAGCCACTTCACCGGATCCTCCGCGTCGAGCTCCGTTCCCGCTCGATGGTATCCACGGCAGTCTGCGCCACGCCGAGCGTGGGTCGCAGAAGTTCCCACAGCTCGTCATTCCGGGCTCGTAGCTCGCGCAGTTCGCGGCCGAAGGCCCAGTCACCTCTTGCACCCGTGATAAGCGCAAGAATGAGCATCGCGACGGGCAACCCAACCTGCTGGATAAGCTCGCCTAAATCCATGCCACACCCTACGTGCTCACCGCCTGAACAAGCGCCCCTTGCTTCTGCCAGCTAGCCGCTACATTAGATACATTCATCTGCACGGTCACGACGAGCGCCTGGTTAAAGGTCGAATCGACGGACAATTGCTTATGTCGATGGAACATGCTCACATCGGCCGGAGCGGCTGCGTCATCCCAGGTGGAATGTTGCACCTGCCCGTGCGCCTGCTGGACGTTTGTGGCGCCGCGCGCGATGATCCACAAATGAATCTCGGCAGAGACATCCTCGTCATCAACCGTCCGCGTGTGCGAGAAGAACGTCTGCCCACCGTACTTATAGCGCAGCGTGAAGTCTGGATTGCTCGCCGTCGAATCGTGCCATTTCAACGTACCCACCAGATGGAGGAGCCCAGTTGTTCCGAGTGTATTCGCCGAGACGGTAAAGCTCCAGGCCGTCACTTCAGCAGTCGTTGTATTCGTTTCGGTGAGCGCATTATCTGAACCGATGGCATGCGTCGTAACCCGCAGGTTATCCCGAACGTGCGTATTCATGAGCGCTGCGGTCAATATCTCGCCACTTACCCAGGTACGAGGCAAAACCCACGGCATTAAGCAACCCCCAACACACAATGATCGAGCATACCGAGTTCAGAATCATTCAAGGTCACGATGCAGCTCGGCGGCGCTGGCGAGACGAAGTACGACACGGTGTGCGCACGCGGGTCCGCCCGAATGGCGTGCTTCACCCCCTCGATGTAGAAATCCCGGCTGATGGCCAGGTTTGGGTGGATGACGGCGACCCGGTCGTTGATCGTCCGCAGCATCGCCGCCGCGAGCTCGCCTCCAGACGCCAGCGCGTCATAGGTCAGCGAGAGCAGCCGACCCTTCGGCTCCCGCCGCCGGCCGAGCATCTCCGCCGCCCAGCCCGCCGCCTCCGCGTCCGAGCCGAAATGGGTGCTCTCGAAACTGAGCGTCCAGACCCCGCCGAAGGCCACCTGGCTCTCCTCGTCCTCAGCGATCTGCACGGTCCCATGGCCCTCCTCGTCCAGCTTCGTCGCGCGGACCTCGTTGGCCAGCAAGTCCGTCGAGAGGTCGTACTCCAGGCCCTGGTAGCCAAATCCGTCCCCACCAAACGTGGCCTGCGCGGTGGTGGACGCCGGCCGCTGGATGCGCGCGTTGCGGTCCCGGAAGATGACGGACCGTGCCGAGGTCACCGGCGTCTGCGTCCAGAACGTCCCGAGCTCGATCTTCACCACGTCCTGCACGTGGTTTAAGCCCAGCACGTCGAGCTCCCGCGCGTCGAGCAGCGCAACGCCGGTATCGATATCCCGGTAGCCTTTAAATCCGATGTGGTCGAGCACCCGATTGATGCGCGCGCCAGTCGTCTCCTGCGGGACGACGTTCCGCAGCTCCGTATTCTTGAGCCGCAGGTCGATGTCCGAGGCGTCGATGATCATCGTCGGCTGCTCGCGTCGGGGATCAGCGACGTAGCGCTGGATATCCCCAGCAAACAGGTTGACCTCCACGACGTGACGCATCCGGATGCGGATCGGCTTCCCGACCTGAAGCTGCCCGAAGAACGGGGAGGCCGGGTTCTCCGGCGAGAAGCGGCCATCGGCGTTGCCGAGGGTGACCGACGCCGTCGCCGCCTCGTAGCGGTCCAGGATGTCCTGCTTGCCGTAGCTGACCTGGATGTCCTCCACGAATCCGCTGATGTCCGTCCAGACGATCTGCTCATCCCCACCGCCGAGGATGCTCTGGTCGAGCCGGCCCGTATCGAGGATCATCGTGTCCATCGGTAGCGTCGTCGTGAAGCCGATCTCGACGGTGTAGGTCGGCACCACCATCAGCTGAACCCCAAGGACGAGAGCGACCGTCCCTGCCGCAGGAGCCCCGCCCGGACGACCTCGACGAGATCGCGCTCCGAGAGCACACTGCCCTGGACGTTGACGACAATCGTTGCGCCGCCTGCCGCCGCGCCGTGCGGGATGACCCGCTCGCCGCCGTGGACCATCGCGAGCATGGCCTGGTTCGGTCGGCCCGGCACGATGCCGCCGCGCTGGTACCAGCCCGCGAATTCCACCGAGGGGATCTCGATACCGCCCGGCAACGTCGCCGCTACGCCGGTGCTGAAATGTGGTGTCGGGATGGAGATCGACCGCAGGCCATTCACCAGGCTCTGCACGGCCTGCTGGCCGGCGCTAAAGAGCTGGCCAGCGAGCCCGCCGACCGTGCTCAAGAGCTCGCTGATCCCGCTGCCGATGGCCCCAGCGAAACTGCCCATGGCAGAAATGGCACCAGAGGCGAGCGAGCCGAGGCTGCTTACCGCATCGCCGACCGCGCGCCCCACGGCGCCGGCGAACTCACCCGCCCCCGAAACGATGGACGAAGTAAGCGTTCCGAACGCACTCATGACCTGGCCACCGAACGCGATCCAGCTCGCATAGTTGGCCATGATCTGGGAGATCGCACTCCCCAAGGCAGACACCATGCTGTTCGCTGCCGAGCCGACCGCCGACGCAAGCGAGCCGATGGCCTGCCCAGTCGCCCCCATTCGATCCCCGAGGCCCGAGAACCAGTCGATGAGCGCCGCGATCCCGAGCGCGAGCACCTGGATGATCGCGATAACGATCCCGATAGCCGTCACAATCGCCGCAAGGACCACAACGACCGCAGTGATCGCAACAACGAGCACGGTGGCGGCAGCGGCCACGACGGTGCCCAGCACGATGCCGATGAGCTTCCATGCCTCCGTGAAAGAAAAGATCGTCGCGAGACTCTCCTCGATGTAGGCAAAGAGCCCACCGAAGAAGCCGAGCACGGCCTGGATAACGGGTCCCAGAAAACTGAGCACGTTCCCGATCTCGCTGAACCGGCTCCCGATTGCCTCCATGATCCCAATGGCGCCACCGGCCCGCTCGAAGGCGGCCACGATGTCGTCGCCCCAGACCACGGCGATGAGCGCGCCGATCGCCATAAACGGCGCGAGATGGATGAGCGCACCGGCGAGGGCGATCCCCATCGCCACAATCGCCGGCACGAGCGCCCCAGCGATCGCACCCGCGACGATCGGGATGGCGGTCTTCACCCAGTCGGGGACCAACTCCTCCCAGACCGCCGCGAAGCCGCCCTCCTTGAGCGTATCGGTGAACGTCTTCAGATTGTCCCCAAGCGCGTTCAACCGATCCTTGAGGTCGAGGTTCTCGATGATCGTGTTGCCGATCGTCATCATCGTGATGGCGACCGTGTTCTGGAGCGCCGACACCGCGCCCAAGACCGTGTCGCGCGCGCCCGCCATCGCGCCCTCGGTCCGCGCCTGCATGCCACCGAAGATCGCCTCGAGCGCCTGGTCCGACGAGATCGCGTGTTCACTCACTCTGTCCCGCAACTCGCCGACCGAGAGGCCCGCCGCCTCTGCGAGGTTCTGCCACGCGGGGATCCCCATCTGCTGGAGGGTGTTCAGGTCCTCCGTCGTCGCCTCGCCCGCGAGCCGCATCCGCCCGATGGCATCCGTCGCCTGCTGTACGTCTTCGGCCGTGCCGCCGAGCGCGGAGATCTGGTCGCCGATGATCTTCACCGTCGGGATCAGCGTGTCCGTCTCGAAGCCGAAGGCCGCGAGCTGCTTCGTCGCCTCACGCAGCCCTTGCCCGAACGGATCGAGGCCGATCTCGAGATCGAGCTGGGAGAGGAAGGCGTCTGCCTCCTCCGCCGATCCGAGCAGCGTCGTCCAGCCAGCCCGCGTCTGCTCGAGATCGCCCGCCATCCGGACCGCTTGAATCCCGACGCCGCCGAGCCCGGCCCCGAGCGCCGTCATACCACCCAAGAGCACTTTCGACGGCCCGACCGCATCGGCCATGAAGTCACCAAGGCCACGCACGCTCTTCTGGACTTTGCTGAGCGTCGCCGACGCCTCGTCCTGTGCCCGGATGAGCACGAGGAGCTCCTGGGATGCGGCCATCAGTGCCCATCCCGGCGGGGATCCGGGAGCTGTGCGCGGGAGGCGATCTCGTGCATCACGGCGTAGACCTCGGCGACGGCGGGCCCGCGGGGTGGCTCCGGTCCGGCGGGGCGTGATTTCTTCTGCGCGCGTGCCCGGTGGGCCTGCCGGTATTCCTCGATCTGCGCCTTGGCGCGCGCAAACGCGCGAAGCTGCATGATCTCCAGCGTCAGGTCAAACGGCTGGTCCAGCGCTTCGAGCGGCGTGCAGGAGAACTCCTCACAGATGCGGGAGATGATCCATGCCTCCGGCGGAATTACATCGGCGTGGCCTGAGAGGGAGTGATAGAGCGCGACGAGCCGTTTTTTCGGTCGGCCTCGGACTCGGTATCGATCTGGAGGATCGCGCGGAGCGCCACGAGCGCCGTCGGTTCGTCGAGCAGGCGGATCGTCTCCGGGCTGACCTCCGCATCGAAGCTCCAAGCAACGATGCCGCGGGTCAGGACCGTCTCGTGGTCGTATGCGGCGAGCGGATCGACGGGCGCCTGTCCGCTACTATCCTGCTGCGTCTCGCGAATGGACGCCCGCAGCTCCGGGCCCAGCGCATGCGCGTCGCGGATGATGGCCGACAGCCGGACCTCGCGCGCCTCCTTGCGCTCAACCCACGAGAGCAATCGGACCTCGATCCATTCGCCCGGTTCCGAGGGAAGCTCGACGCGCCT
Source organism: Chloroflexota bacterium (assembly GCA_009377635.1). Taxonomy (GTDB): domain Bacteria; phylum Chloroflexota; class UBA6077; order UBA6077; family SHYK01; genus WHTR01. The sequence goes on along the minus strand of WHTR01000023.1, from coordinate 18,986 downwards.
CGTGATGCCCCGAACAAGTCCCATGCATCCATTCCTCAGGTCAAAGTGAATTCACACCGCTCTGGGCACTGACTTCGAAGAGCTTGGCGTAGTCCGGGTCGTACTCGCCGCGCAAGGTCAGCTCGACGGTCGTCCGGCCGTCCGCCTCGTCGAAGCCGGAGAACTCCGTGATGAGATAGCTCCCGTCGATGGTGACCAGCCGCGGAAAGCCCGCCTCGACCTCCTCGCCGGTCGCCTGGATGCGGACGAGCTGGCGGATGCCGTCGACGTACTTCCCCCGGAGCGCGACGATCTGGGCGTTGTGTTCGCAGGTGAGCGTGAGCTCCGGGGCCATCGGCAGCTCGCCATGGCTGGTGAAATACAGCGTGCCGTCCTGGTAGCGCTTCGCGTTGAAGTGCTCGGGGAGCGACCACGTCCAATCCAAGAGCGTCGTCATGATCTGGGTCGTGCCGATGGTCCCACCCCCGTCGTCAACATAGAGCCGCGTCAGCGGACAGACCGGCGTCCGCACGTCGCGGTCCGGCAGGGCTGGCGTGAACGTCGTCGGGGTGACCTGCCGGCCGATGAGCTCAGCGGAAATCTCCCATGGGTCGCCGAGCGCGGCGGAGAGTTCGAGCGACGTCGCGAAGACATGCTCGACCTCATACGCCTGGGCGTTGTCGCCGAATTCCAACGTGAACGTGTCCGGCGTGTTCGGCGTGACGAGATCCGGCGTGAACGTCCACAGCCGCGCGGCGGTCGCGCCGACCGGTGTCGTCGGCGTCACATTGCCGCGAATGGCCATCGCGAGCGGGTACAGGATGTCCTCGAAGGTTGGATTCCCGGAAAGCTCGTCGGTCCACTCCTGGCTCTGCGTGTAGTGCCGATGCGCCGCCGCAAGCGAGCCGTGATGATCCTCCGGCTGCGTGATGACCCGGTCGTGCAGGCTCATGCCGAGCTGGAAGCCCATCGCCTTGATCGTCGCGGCAACTGCCGTGCCTGGGACCGTCTCGCGACCGAGCTGGATTCTCCGCAGCGCCGCGATGCTCATGGGCGCTCCTCCTCAGGTGGCGGCTCTGCCGCAGGTTCTGGCTCCTCGCCGCTCCGCTGATACAGGCCGGAGTCGACGAGCTCTTGTTCAGATATCGGGAGGGCGGCGACCTCGACGGCTTCGAGATTGCGCGCGGGTACTCCGACGATGTAGTCGCCCACCCCCACGTAACGGAGTGCTGCCATCATGCCGCTCCATCCTGGAGGTAGAGCCGATAGGTACCCCGAACGCCGACGTACTCGACATCGCCGCGGGCAAGCGAGACAACGGTGATCGGGGAGGCCCACTGATGGCGCTGGACGGCGCCGCCGAGCGTGCCGCCGGCCTTGAGGTCCCCGCGAAAGCTGTCGACGAGGTCGGCCATGATCTCCCGGCATTCCTTGGCCCCGATCTCGAGCTTGCCGATCTTCACGTAGACCGCGATCGGCACATCCCAGGCGAACTCCTGCCACCCCTGCGCGCGGATCTCGGAGACCCCGCCCTCGAAGAAGACGAGCTGTGGGAGCGTGTTCACGGTGTCCGGCGGATCGAGGGAGACGAGGCGAATCGCGGGCGGCTGCCCGGCCAGGGCGCCGAGGCGCTCGAGCGCGGTCTGCATGACGGCTTTCAGCACCATTTACTTGCCCCAGCCGCGCTGGATGTCCTCGGCAATGGCGGCCACGGCGGCACGGATCTCAGCCGCTCGCCGCTCCAGCGAGCCGGTGAGCCAGCGCGCCGTTGATGCCCCGCGATGCGGGCCCGCCCGGTAGTGCGGGCGCCGCGTGACTGGCTGGTCCAACGGCAGCCCGTAGCCGACGTTCGTGCCGATCCACGCTTGGGGCGGCTCGACCCGCGTCGTCACCGATGCCCGCAATCGACCGGTGTCGACCGGCGCCCATTCGATGACATCGTTCCGCACCGTCGTCGCCATCCGTTCGAGACCGCCCCGAACCGCCTCACGGACGTTTGCCGACTCGAGTGCGCGGGCAACATCGTCGGCTCCTTTGACCGTGATCTGCACCTTGGTCATGCAACGAGCCGATCGATCCGCATCAGCGGACCCAAGAGCGTCTGGACGTCCGGGTCGAGCCGCGTGAGCACAACCGTCTGGCCCAGCTCGAGCGATCCGGCGATCCCGAAGGGCGCATCGGTCCGCTTGAAGAGCCGCGCTGTCTGGAGCAGCGTCGCCTCCCGCACCTCGTCCGGCGGCGCCAGCGCGTACCCGAACGTGCCGGTGACCTGGACGCCCTGCCAGTGGGCCGGGAACCGATGGCCCCGGTAGGGCACCGGCCGGATCCGTGTGTACGGCTTCCCGTGCCAGGCAGCAGCATGCGGCTCAAGGAAAAAGTCGAGCGGGTCCCAGATCGTCTCGTAGGTGCGATCGGCATTGAGATCCGTCGCGACCTGCGTGACCGTGAGAACGTCGTCGATACGGACGAGATCCGGCCAGTCAGCGGTGTAGGCACGCGTATCGTCGGCGATGAAGAACTGCCGATGGCAGCGCGCGTCGATCCAGCGGGAGACCGCGCCGATGATGCGGTCGATATCGGGATCCCACGTCGTCTCAGCGAACGGGATCTCGAGCCGCCGTTTCACTTCTGCCAGGGTGATGTACTTGGTTGGATCAACAGCCATCAGCGCCGTCTCCGTGGTGCCTCCATCGGCTCGCTCGTCGACTTGTCCTCGCCCCGCTCCCGCATCTTGTCCTCGGGCTGCGAGCGAATCTTGATCAGTCCGGAGCGCTCGGCATCGGCGAGCGGAATGCGCGTGCCCGGCCCGCCGAAGAACGTCCGGCCGGCGGGATCGCCCTCCGGCACCAGCCGCCCATCCGCCGTGCGTGACATCCGTTCGGTGAGCTCGAAGAACTCCGCCATCACCTGCTCCTAGGCTGCCAGGCCGGTCACGAGACAGAATGCTGATGGACGAAGCGTAACCAGCGCTACGCGCACGTCCGCACGAATCGCGAGCTTGCCGTGCGTGAAGAAGTCCTCGTGGGCATTGGTCACCTGGACGTCCACGCCGCGGCGGGCCACCAGGAGCGCATGCGTCCGGTAGTCGCCGACGATGGCCGTGGTCGTGTCCGGCGTCCCCGACACCGTCGGCACGGCGGAAGTCTCGACGACGGGGATGCCCCAGATGCGCGCCGGGGCCGCCTCGGCGGGATGGCCGTAGATGTACTGGCCGTCCGTCGTCTTCAGCAGCCGGATGCCCTGCCAGGCGGCATGGCCGATGAACACGACGGTCGGCTCACCCCGGCCCTCGACGCGGATGCGCCGCATCGCGATGTAGAGTGCGTCGGCAACGGTGTCCGTCCCGAGTGCCTGGGTGAGGACGCCCGGCACGTTGGCCGTGCCGAGGATGTTCGGCGGCGTGCCATTGCCGTTTAAGACCTGGAAATCCAGCCGCTGCTGGAGAAAGAGCGTCAGGCGCTGGTCGATGTAGTCGCGCGCGCCGGCCACGTCCTCGAGCTGCTCGTCCGTGACGGGCAGCCAGACGGCGATCTTGCGCACGTCGACACTGTCCTCGACGATCTCGAGCGCGGCTTCCGGATAGGGCGCGCCCTCGGCGATCTCGGCGGCCGTGTTCGTCGCCGTGGTCTCCCGCATGTACCGATAGGACGCCTGCGCCGTCGTGCCCTGCGCGATGGCCTCGATGACATGCGGCGCCGGCCGCTCGGGCAGCATCGTGATGACGCCGCTCCGCGTGGACTCCGGCGGCCAGCCAGCCGTCGTCAAGAAGAGCGCTTTCAGCTCGATATCGACGGCATCGACCGGACCGACGCCCGAGCCGGATCGATAGCCGGTGATAGCCTTGGACTCGGTGACGAGCTCGCCGAGGCTCTTCTGCGGTACCGTGCGTCCCTGGCCTGCCGCCGGCAGCGGCACGCGGTTCGCTGGCTGATGGCTGTCGGCGGCCAGTCGGTCGACGTTCGCTTTCGCGTCGTCGACGGCGACGAGCCCCTCGACCTCGGCGTGGAGCGCGGTCAGCTCCGTGTTCCGCCGGCCGATCTCCTCGATCTTCGCCTTCGTGTCACCGCCGAGCGTCGTGATCTTCGTGAAATCGCGCTCTGGCCCGGCCTCGGCGAAGATCGCCGCGAGCGCGTCGTGCTTGGCCTTCAGTTCATTCCGCTTTTCGATCAGTTGGCTCAACCTATCCTCCTAGCAGGGGAATGCCATGCTGCGCCGCCACGAACTCCAGATAGGCCCGCGCAGCCAGCGCCTTCTCGGCTTCGTCGTCATCCGTCGGTTCGTCTGCCCCCAATGCGTCGAGGTCGTCGGCGACCCCCCGGAGCGCTGCGGCGATCTCCTGAAGCCGCTCCTCGTTTGCCGCCGAGAGGGTCCGCCCCGCTTTCGCTCGGAGGTCCGCAAGCGACCGCGAGCGAGCCGCGAATCCCAGGACGTCGAGCAGCACGCGCTCGCCATGGGCCGCGTAGGGTTCGGATCCGTCGAGATCGGCAAACGCCTTGAGCTCAGGTGGCTCCTTGCCACCATCGGTCAGATGGCCGGCGAGATGCCGGTAGATGCCGGACCGATCTGCCGGAGGCACAGTCGTCCCGCCTCTTGCCCCATTGAGCACCGCAATACCCGTGCTGCACGCGCGCAGGTTCGCGGCGCCGGCTTTCCCGTCACCCGAAACCTCATGGTGGATGAACCGAGCAGCCTGTTTGGGCAACTCGCCGTCCTCGACCGCCTCCGGATCGACCCAGGCGTAAGCGGCCCGCGCCTGCGCCAGCGACAAGGGCGACGGCAGCCGCCGCTCGTTGGCCGGACCGTCCCAGCCCTCTTCGGATGTCGCCGTGTGATGCCGGGAGACGGCGGCTTTCGTCCCAGCGACGAGCAGCCCGTCATCGTGACTCTTGATGGCGAGCGTGTGGGTGCCGATGCCAGCACCGGCCAAAACGGGGGAGACCTCAAAGACTTCCAGCTTCTTGAGCACGCGGACCCGACGCCCTTCGATCTCTGCGGGCTCTGCATCGAGGATGTTGAATCCGAAACTCCATTCTTGCTGGTCGTCATTGAACCGGACCGATTCATAATGTTCACGACCACTCACCGTGTTGAGATTGAACTGACCGGTACAGACTTCCCAGTCACCCTGCTGATGAATAGTTCCCTTCCCGACGGTCAGTTGACCCCATTGGTGTCCCCACGCGCTGATAAAGACTCTGGCGCCTTCGTCAAAGGCGCCGGGCACAGTGATATCCCCGTCGTGGTCAATAACCCCAAGTTGGGAGAAGGCGGCTGCAAAGGAACCACGTTCTTTGTCCTCAAGGAAGTCGACCAATCCAGTAAACTGTTTCTGCTCCATTAGTGCCCCCCGCTCCCCGTCCAATCTGGGCACGAAAAGGCCCCCGCGCTGCTGGCAACAGCCGAGGGCTGGACATCCCGAAACGGAGGTTCGAGATGCCGATTCAGTCTACCTGTTTGTTCTGCGGTCAGCTCTTCCCCCGTCCCCCATCGAACCCAGGCCGATATTGCTCCCGGCACTGTAGAAATCTGGCGCAACACCGCCGAGCCGAACGAACCTGCATCATCTGCAAACAGATCTTCTGGGTCCATCAATCGCGGCTGAAAGCCAGCAAATCCGGAGACGTGCAGTACTGTTCCCAAACCTGTAGGCCGACGCACACGCTGCTGACGGTCGACCCCGAAAGCCGACACGGGGTATGCGCTCTGTGCGGTCCAGTCCAACTGTGGAAACAAGGCGGCCGCTGGGGCTGCGGGCGACGGCCTCCAGGCCAACAGTATGTTTGGGTTCACCAATTGGTCAGCGTCGATCCAATGACGAGAGCGGCGGTATGTACGCATTGCGGGCCCATTCGCGCATGGCGGGTAACTAATGGGCTCGGCGGCGGATTCCCGGCTGCTGGCGCAAACTGGGTGTGCTCGAATGGCCAGCGCGAACGTACCCTGCGAAATAGCCCTCGGCGCTTTCTGAAGGCGTCCTGTGAACGCTGCGGCTTTGTCCCGGAGGACCCATGCCAGCTCGATATCAACCACCGGGATGGGCATCCAGAGAACGATGATCCAGCCAATTTTGAAACGCTCTGCGCAAACTGCCACCGACTGATAAGCAAATGGCAACGAGCAGACTGGCAGTTCACAAAGGAACGTTGGATCAAGCCGGTGGCGATCCGCGCCTCGTAAGGATGTCCATTGCAAAGAGAAGCCCTCCACTCGCCTTAAGGGCCGCTGGCGAGAGAGGGCCGCACCGGGACCGTATGCAGTTACCGCCAGTATAGCACGCTCACGTCTGGGTGTTCAGCAAGCCACAGCGCCGGCACTTGACGGACCACGGTCGCGCGGCGTGGCCGAAGAGCACGCGCCCGCAGGCCGTGCAACGCGGCGTCTCGTCGACGATCTTAAGATCCGGCCGGGATGGCGGTGTGGCCATTCGTCCTCCGCGCAGCAAGCAATGGTGCACCTGCCGCCGCTGGCGTCGTCCCGATCTGCATCACACACCGGCACTGAATCGACTCACCGGCGGCGGCGATCTGCCCCGGCGCCGGCCCGCGCGAGCCGCCGACCTCGAAATCCTCATCGAGCCGCCGGACCTGCCCGTGCGCCGCCGCGTGCGACGGCCGGACGCGCTGGTCGAGCGAGCTGTACCACGTCTTCGTCTCCGCCACGCCGGACTGCCGGGCCGCCTCGAGCGTGCCCGCGTTCGAGGCGGCCAATGTTTCCGTCCGCGCGATGACCCGCGCCCGATTGCGGCTCGCATCAGCGAACACGTCCTGCACCCGGCGGGTGAGCTGCGGGATGCCCTCGCCGGCCTCCGTGCCCGCCGCGAGCGCCTCTCGGATCGCCTGCTCCGTCGTGAGGTTCACCTCCCCGGCGAGACGGACCGTCCGCTCGCGCAGCCAGGAGGCAGCGCGTGGATCGGCGAGATCAAAGGCGGCATCGACGGCGAGATCATCGAGCGTGGCGGTGGCGCCGTCTTCGAGCGCGGCAGCCAGGTGCGGCGTGAGCGCATCGGCGATCCGACGATCCCATGCCGTCCGGTCGAACGGCGTCCGCCGGGTATCTGCGGCATCCTTGCGGCCTTTGCGCAACCGGCCGAGAACTTCGGCCTCCTGGGTCGCGAAGAGCCCGCGCACCGCCTCGGCGACCCGGACCTCGTGCGGCTCCGTGCGGGCCATGGCAGCTTTCCAGCGGCGTTCGTGCTCGGCTGAGCCGTAGGTCAGGTCGAGCCCGTCCGCCTTCGCCCCGTGGCCATTGCGCCGGCCGGCCGTCAGGAGCGGGGCGGCCTCTGCCGGCCGGACCGGCACCTCGATGACGTTCGCCCCGCGGAGATACACCTCATGCGAGGCGTCCGACGCCATGCCGACGAGGCGGCGGCCCTCGCCGACCGTGATCCAGCCGCCTTGCACCATCCGATTCGCCCGGTCGGCAAGCGCATTCATGTCCTCCTGGAGCACGCGCACGCCGCGCAGATCGAAGCCGACCCGGAGCGCCCGGACGTCGGGCTCGAAGTCCACGAGCAGCTGGTGCTTGAGCTCAGCGGCGATGATCCGCTGGGAGGGGATGATGTTGCCCTCGTAGGCAGCGGCACGACTCTCTTCGTAGTTGGCGAACGTGGACCGCGCCAGGCCGGCGCCGAAGCCGGTGACGATAGCCGGGATACCGAGCACGGCGCTAACCCGCTCTTCTGGCACCTGGCGGAGCGCGCGGAGATTCAGCTGCTCCGGCGAGAAACCAAACTGCTCGACCTTCGTCCGATTGCGCGCCACAAGCGGCGTGCCGCGCTGGTCGCCAGCAAACTGGCGGCTCATGTACTCCTTCACCTCTTTGACATCGTCGTCGGTCAGCTCGTGGTCCGTGTCCGGGCTGATGACGAGGCCGGGCACGCCCATGTTTCGGAGCAGCGCGGCCGACATCGCGGCTGCCTCGTCATCCGTGAACACCTCGCGCAGGACGGACGTAAGCGGCGAGAGGCCCTTGCGGATGTCGTGCGGGTCGAGGCCGTAGCGGAAGTGGACCACGTCCTCGGGCTCCAGCCGGATGAGGTCGAGTGCCGGGCGATAGTCGTAGTGGTCAATGTAGGCGGACCCGTCTGCCGGTGCGACCGGCTCGATGAGCCAGTGTGGGACGTACCAGAGCTCGACAACCTGCTTGAGGCGGTTGCGGATCTTCACCCAGTAGGCATTGCCGTTGATGACCCAGGAGAGCATGGTCGCCATCCAGAGCACGTGGCCGGAGAAGGAGGGGTTCGGCCGCTCGAGGAGCTGGGCGAGGGGATGGCCGGCGAGGTTCTCCTCCTCGCCATCAGGCGTCGTCTGGATGATCTGAATGGGCGCTTCCGGGAACGTCCGGGCGATCCAGAGCACGGGCGCCATGACGACCGATGACCGGAGGCCGTCGCCGACGAGCTCGGCGTAGTTGATCTGAGATCGCGGGAGAAACAGGCCAAGCACCCCGCGCGCCCGGCCGAAGACCATGCGCGTGAGGGCCTTGAGTCGGGTCAGCATCAGGCGAACCTCCAGCGGGCCCGGCGCTGCCGCGAGAGTCCCCAGCAGAGATACCGGGTCGCATCGCAGCCATGATCATTGAGCTTGACCGGTGCGTCCGGCTTGCGCTCGTCCCAGACATAGCTATCGAGCTCACGGATCAACGCATCGAGCCGGCCACGGACGAACCGCAGTCGGTTCGTGCGAATCCGTTCGATGACCTCGGTGATGCCCGCTTTTACCTCGTGGCGCTCGCTCGCAACGATCCGCCAGCCAGCCCGGCGGAATTCCTCGATGGCTTCAGGAGAGGACGGATCGCCCCAGGCCCGCACGACGCCAGCACCCGATGCCGCGCGGGCATTGTCCGCATCCGTGCGGCCGGACGCGTAGTACTCGTCGGCGACGAACAGGACGTCATCCGGCGAGAGGACGCCGAAGATGACGGCGGTCGGGTTGTTAAAGCCGAAGTCGATACCGGCATAGGTATCCCACGTCGCGGCCTCGGCCGGAAGGGCATCGACCCAGAGGGCATCGGTGATATCGGCGTAGACCAAGCCCGCGGGCCGGTCCCACTCGCCGAGGTGAAACATCCGGAACTGCCAGGCTGGGAGCGTCTGCCGCGCCCGTTCGAACTCCTCTCGGGGGAAGAGCGGATTCGCTGTTGAGGGGAAGCTGACGAACGCAACATCCGGCCGGGCGCCGCGCCGCCACTGCTCCCAAAGCGCATTCAGCCAGCCGAGGGCATACGGGGTCGTTGTGCCAAGGATACGCCCCTGATGAAAGCGCACCCGGCGCTGGACGGCTTCCCACGCAGCCTCCGGGAATTGACGCTGCCCGGCTTCGTCGCACCACGCCCAGTGGACATGGGCACCCTCGATGGACTCGGGCGTATCGGCCGACGCGAAAGTGATGCGGCCACCAGCGTGGAACCGCCAGATACCGTCGGCCTTGGACTCCCAGGCGCCGAGGCCGAGCTGGTCACCCCAGAGCGCGAGACACGCAGGCTTGGCGGTCCGCTGGAGGATCTTATACGGCGCGACGACGAGGCCATCCGCGGTGAGGTCCGGGCCCGTCTGGGAAAGTGCCCAGACGGGCCCCAGGTAGGTTTTTCCGCTGCCGGTGCCAGCGAGGGCGAAGACGACGGGTTCCGTGCGGTCGAGGACGGCGAGCTGGCCGTCATGGAGGGCGACCTGGAGCGTGCGCCTAGGAGCGAGGGTTGCCATTGGCTCCGTCCAGACGCGTGATCAACAGGGCAAGAGCGCTCCCATCAGCGCCGGTGACTTCGCGGCGTTCCGTTGGCTTGCCTTCGACCCGGTCGAGGACCTCACGGGCAGCGGCCAAGTCGCCGCCCACGGCCATCTGGACCAGCTTACGGGCGAGCAAAACGCGGTAGGTAGATGGGCCGTCTTTCTCGCGGAGGGTGGACCGGATGGCCTGCGTGATCGGATCATCCTTTCGTGGACGGCCGGCGGGGTTTCCTGATTGGCCTCGGACCCAAGTCATCTTGCTTCCCGCTTGCTGTCATGCACGAAACAAGCTGCTGTGCGCATTATGCACGGAATGGGCAGGGCACACAACCGGTTGATCTGCCCGCCCCACCGGTTGTAGTTCATGCGGCGATCTCCACCACATCGATATCGTAGAGCGCCCGCATGAGCTTCTTCGTGCGCGGCCAGTCGCGGGGTCTCGCGCCTTTGACGTCTTCACAGACGAATCGTCCATCCTGGACGTACGAGAAATCCGCCCGGTAGGTCCCGATGAGCTGGCCGTTGACCACGAGCGGAAACGGCGGATGCACCTCGAGCTGATAGATGTGCCCGGCCGACTCGAGGAGAGCAAGCTCCGCATAGCGGCGCGCCTCGGCCTTGGACGCGAACGTATGACCCGCGAGCGGCGTCGGGACGTTGCCGTACTTCCCCGGTCTCATGGCTCGGGCTCGCCCACAAACGCCAGCGACCGCTCCCAACCGGGGACGAGCGCCGTCGTGACCGAGCCGATGCCCATCATGCGGTAGGCAGCTACGAGCCCGTGACAGCAGTCCCGGCAGAGGCGGAGCGCAGGCAAACCGGCCGCGCGCGTGGCGAGCAGCGCATCGTTTGGGCAGGGTTGGAGATCGCACGGGATTCCTTCTTGCCGATGGGCCGAGCGTCGGATCATGGCCGGTGCTCCCAGGCGAGCTGGAGAAAGAATGCGATCATCGACACAAAGAACGCGCCCACGATGATTCCCACCAGGAGAATCAACGCCCATGGCACAAAGACCACGAGCGCCACAACCGCGCCAAGCAGCAGTACCGCGATCAGGAGATACATCGGATTCCGAGAGAACGGGAGCGCCTGCTCCGTGATATCGCCCGTCGGCGGCTTCAGCCAGATAGGCATCGGAAGTCCTTTCCGCTGAATCTCGGGCTCCAGATCCGGCGGCTTCTCCCGATTCCAGATATCGCGGGGCGGTCCCTCCGTGTAGTCCGGCGGCAGCTTCGGCGGGATCCGGTCTCTGCTCATCTCTCCCCCTGCGCCTATCGGATGGCGGGATCGTATGTTGCATGCAAGACGGTCTCGGCCATCCGGGAGAGACACATCCGACAGATCTGTATCTCCTGGTGTTCTTTCCCTTCCCGACGCTGAAGCAAAAGCGCCGGCTCATTCCCGCAGGCATCGCATGGCAGCGGGAATTCATACTGCGGCCAGTCAATCGAGATCGCGCCCTGCTTCCAGATACTCACGGCTTCTCCCCCTTGGCTCGCTCTATCCCCTCCTCGATCACCGCCAGTGCGTGCGCAATCGCATCGTTGTAGCTCTCCTCCTCATGGTCCAGCGGTTGATCGAGATGCCAGCATTTCAGACGTTCGATCTCCCGCGACACCCGCTCCAGCGCGGCGACCTCCGCAACGATCAGCCAGTCAGTCATACATCCCCCTCCTCCTTCGCCCGCCGCTCGGCCTCGTCCAGCACCCGCAGCACCGCCGCGTGGCCAAGCTCGTCATTGACCCCCAAGGGACTGCATCCAAACAGCTCCGCGCTAACCCGCTCGATGTGCCAATACACGTCGTCCGTCATCCGTTCGCGCCGGCGTGCTCCCTCCACGCACCAGCGCACCGCCACGAACGCGTCAGGCTCGACTGGCGCTCCACCGGCGGTACGCGCAGATGCCCCTTGAGTCCAGCGCGACAGCTTCGTGATCCGCCGCCGGACGCGCGCGATCTCCTCTGCCGTGCTCATCCCGCAATCTCCTGTATCGTCGGCCTCCGCTGCTCCCAGCCCTGAAGGTACATGGGGTACTTCTCCGCCGCGCACGCTTCGCAGAATCGCCATTCGGTCCCGAGCAGGTCGGTCACCAGTTTCTTCGCCCGCTTCCGACAGCGCACGGACTCGGCCCAGGTGTTCGGTACCGGGACAAACGCCTCACAATTCGCCATGCTTGGCCTTCCGCTCGGCGATGATGCGCTGCACGACGGCCATGCCGAGGCACACCCAGCGCTCCAGCTCCGCGTCAGAAAGCGGCGGGCACCATGAGATTTCATGCTGAGGCAGGCTGCGGAGATCGTTCGTGTTCATGACGCGTTCCTCCAGCGGCGGGCAATCGAGCGGATCACCTCGGAGAATTCTGCCCGGTCGTTCGGATTGAGTGTCGGATCGGCCAGCGTCTCCGCCACGGCGATCAAGGCGTCATCCCAGCCGAACGGACCGAGCGAGGCCGGCGCGAAGCCGGCGGCGATGAGGAGCCGATCCCGATCTGCGGCGGACAGCCGGAGCCGACGTGCCAAGGCTTCGACCACATGGAGCCGCGGCGGATGCCGTTCGCCGTGCTCGATGCGGGTGAGATAGCTGGCATCAACGCCAACCTCGCGCGCGAGTTGATTGCGGGAGATGCCGAGTCGATCCCGGTACCGGCGGAGCACCCGGGCGAAGTCGATGACAGCAGCGGGCGGGCTGTCTGCGCCGATCATGACGACGCCCCGTTCCGGGCGGTGTCCGGCCAGCCGCCGTAGCGCCGCAGCTCAAAATCTTGAAACCCGTCTGGCGTCGCGCCTGGGGGGCGCGCGTCCCCGATGTCGGCTCGCGAAGCGGCCGACGAGGGCTCGGCGGGCGGTGCGAGCGAAGCGAGTTCCGCCGCCGAGGTTACCGGTAAAAGGTTACCGGTTATGGTATCTGGATTGGTTACCGGTAAAAGGTTACCGGTTACCGGTAAAGGGTTACCGGAAGCAGGACCTGCATTCCTGTCCGGACGAGCCGGGACTTGTCCGGCCGGCCGGCCGGACTTTTTAGGCACGGGAATTGTCGATTCCGGCTCTCGATTGTGGGGGGTTTGGTGGCGATTAAACGAGGGAATCTCGATATATCGCCGCCTTTCCCATAGATATCGATCAATATGCCCTGAGTTTTTCAGGGTTTCCAGCAGGGCATCGATGTCGCAATCGTCATACGGAAGGATTTCCGCCTTAATTTGCGCCGGCCGGTCGACGAGTCGCCCGGCCCGGTCGGCAATGCACCAGAGCCCGGCATAGAGGAGCCGGGCCAAGGGGGGAAGCGATCCGAGCTCTTGATTGAGGAAGAACGACGGTTTCAAGAGTCGCGTGCGGGCCATCGGGGATCCTCCTCCTTCCACAAGCTGGGTTGTCTTCGCTCGGCCTCGAGTGCCGCGACGAGGTTTTCGAGATAGCGTCGGGCACGGGTACCGTACCGCCACGGGTCTTGCTGGACCGTCCGGTCAAGCCACGCCCGGGCGTCGCGCAGGAGCGGAGCTGCCGCCTGGTGCTCCGCCATCGCCACATCCTTGCGCGATGAGCTGCTCGATCAGCACGCGGCGATCTGCGGGCGAAAGCGAGCGCGCAATGGCGCGTGCGAAGCCGGTGACCGTCGGAGCGACGGAGATGCGGGGACCGAGGACGCCAGCGGCCCGAGCGGCCGCATGCACGGACGGGAACTGGCCGGCCTTCATCGCCTCGAGGATGTCCGGTCGGTCCCGCGCGATCCGTGCGGCGAGATAGTCGCTGGTTTCCCCACGCTTAATAAAGGTTCGTACCGAACCTTTATTTGCCTGTTCCTGCTTCGTTGGCCGGCGGTGCGCGGCAGCCGGCGTCGCTCGCTCGGCATGCTCCCGGGCCGTGACGACCCGTGAGCGGAATGTGCGTTCATCGGTCCCGAGTTCCGCCTGGAGCATCCGGTCCAGTGATCCATACGGCCCCTCGGGCGGGACCACCTCCCACGCCCGCGCCGCTTCAAGTTCGCCGAGCAACCGCTCGACGCGCTCCCAATCCCTGTCGAGATAGCCGTAGTAGCTCTTTAGGCCATCGATCGTCTGCCAGCACCACTCGGGCGAGCCGACGGCTTTCAGCGCGCGGGGCCCAAAGAGCGCAGTGGTCCGCTCGTCCTCGTTCATGGAAGCTCCAACCGATACTGGCTGGACCATTCCTCCGCCATCCGCTCCATTGAGCCCTTGATCCCCTCAAGCATCAAGATGTCCGTCACCTGGTCGAGCTTGACGCCGCGCGGAACACCGGCCTCCCGGTACGCCCGAACGAACACCTCGCTCCGGATCTCCTGGTATCGCTTCTGGTCGTAGAAACCGGGCTGGATTGCGTTCGCCGTGAGCTGATTAGCGAGATCGTTGATCTGCTCCCGCAGAACCTGCGTCGCAACGGAGGTGTCCTGCACCTGCTGATCCGGTGTCACCAATGCGGCCGGCACGATCCCGAAGAGCGCAGCCCGCTCGGCCAGCTCAGCAAGCGAATGGTTCTCAATAAGGTCCGGAAATGCGGTGACGAGCGTCTGAACAACGGACCACTGATCCTTCTTGCCTTGATGAAGCTGGCTATCAAGGAAGTCCGTCAGGTCAATCCCACCGATCCCAAAGATCGGCGCTGGAGCCGATTCGTCCCGCTCCTTCTCATAGCTCGCAGTGAGCTCGACATCATTCGTCCGCGCGTCGCCGCCCTCGTCTCGCACGAGCTTCTCGAACAGGGCCCGTCCCACCACGTCATCCGGGCAGATCCATTCGCAGTGCATGATCCCGGCGAACGGCGTCGCAATCCGCATCATCCGCTGGACATAGGCCGCTTGCGTCCGAACGGGCGAGAGGTCCAGGCCCACTTTGAGCCGTGGGATATCGAGTCCGAGACTCGCCATCTGCTTGACAATGAGCACGTCGCCAACGCCATCAGCAAACGCCTCTAAACGCTGTTTGCCTTCGTCCGCCGAGGTGGCAATGATCGGCCGGAGCTCTGGCGCGAGCTCCTCGATTGCTTTTTTGATCTGATGCGCATGCTCATTGACGCCAGCCTCTTCCTTCGTCTCATCATTGCCGCAGAAGACGATCGCCGCCGCCTCCGATCGTCGCGACCGGAACCGCCGCAGTTCACCGACGAGCCGGTCAACTCCCTCGCGAATAACGATCGCATGACGTACCGCCTTGGAGAGCGCGCGGCGGACCTCGCGACGGTTCTCCAAGCTCGACAAGAGCACGCCCCTCCGCGTCTCACCTCCCTCAGTGATCGAGAGATCAACATCGAAGGGAATGAATCCCACTTTGCAGAGCGCGTTCTCCTGCCATGCATCACGGAATGCGGTCTGGTGATCCGGTATGAGCCGAAGCGTCCGCTTCGTCCCCTCATACAGCTCGATCCGTACGAGATGCGGCTCCAATCCCGGTCGGCTCACGGTCAGGCTCACGGGTTCCTCGTCGACCGTCTCAAAGGCGAAACCGGGAATCCGTTTGCCATCGCTCCGCTCCGGCGTCGCCGTCAGGAGCATCGCGCGCGCCCCGGCCTTCACGAGTTCCGCGACGGCATCGCCCCAGTCGTTCACGTCGCTTCCCGTATGCGATTCGTCCACAAAGACGATCACCCGACGCCCGGTCAGCGTAAGAACCGACTCGATCCAATCACAGAAGAAATCGATGTTGCGCTGGACGAGCTGAATGGTTGCCGACAGGAACAGCTCGCCATTCGCGTTTGGCCGGACCTCGAGATGCGAAAGCGTTCGAATCCGGAGATCCGGCGCGTCGATGGCGTATCGGACCACCGCCTCGTTCCACTTCTTGGCATTCGAGAGCTGCGCGGCAAGCACGACGTTGGGCGAGAGCGCCAAGGCGCACGGCATGAAACCATCCTGCCAAAGCGTGACCGCGACGAGCCGCATCACATCGCTCTTTCCATAGCGCGTGGGCAGCACGAGCGCCGTGTATGGCTCGCTGGCGCGATAGCGCGCGATCGCAATCTCAATCGCCTTCTGTTGGCCCTCCCGGAGGGCATCCCATTTCATGAAGAAGTCGTCCCTTTCTTCGCATTGCAGCGCGCGCACAGCGCCTGCATCTCATGCACGTTCGTTCGGCCGGTCACGCTCCAGGGCTCGATGTGATCCGCGTGCCAGTCGTCGCCGAGTTGATCGCCGCAGATCGCGCACCGTCCGTTCTGCAACCGGGCGAGCAGCGCCCGGGCTCTTCTGCTCCGGAGGGTCCGACTGGGTTTCCGTCGTGTGTTCTTCCTCATGGACAGCGCACCCAGCCCGCATGTCCCGGGCGCCGCTCGAAGCTGAGGACCACCGTGCTTCGATCGAAGTCCGGACCATTGGCGACAAATGGAATCCGCTCGACGGTCGCGTAGTCCGCGTCGTGGTTCCGGTCCACGAGGCCGCGGGCACAAGCCAGACAGCAGGCCGTGGCGCCATCGAGGAAACCAGGATCCCGCTCATCCGGCTCATCCGGGCCGGGGAGCTTCACCCATGTCGCACGCATCGCGGCGATCTCGTCAGCCCTTCGCCGGCCGGCGTCGGCAAAGAAGCCGACCATGTAGGCAGCGCGGCGCGAGCGGTTCATGACGATCTCTCCTCCGCCCGATCCGCGTCCGGTGGGAACGACGGTTCAAACAGCGCCGGTTGCCGAACGTCCTCGTCGATCTCCGCGAGCAGGCGCCGGAGATGCTCCATCGCCCCGCGTCCGTAGCGCCACGGCTCCCGATCTTTATTCAGACGGACCCAGTTCCGGGCCTCCTCGAGTTCCCACGCGAGCCCGGGAGTCACTGCCGGCCACCCGTCCGGAGTTCGCCCGTCTCCTGTTCCACTGCGGCGCGGAGCCGTTTGCCTTTCGCGATCAATTCGCTGCGCGTCGACTGGGCCCCGATCTCGTAGGCGCCGAGATCGAGTCCCAGCTGGCCGGCGAGATCGAGCAGCCGCTGGTACTCCGCCAGCTCGGCCTCACGGGGCGGGATGTCCCCATTCGCCGACCGCGGTTCCGGATCCGGGCCGGCTGGGGCATCGACCCGCGCCTGCTGGAGCTCCTCGGTTGTGTAGAGGCCCGAGAGCTCCGCGGGGAAGGATTTCCGCAACGCCAATGCCTCAGCACATTTGGCGAGCATCGTCTCCGGCATGGTGCGCCACAGGTTCGCTGGCGCGCCGTCCCGGTCGCGCTGGACGTAGCCACGAAAGGTCGCGACCCCGAAGATCGGCTCCCGGTGGCCGGCGCGATAGACCCCGACCTTCGCGGCGGCTGGCGGGTCCTCGGCGAGCCAGATCTCGTGCCAGACGGCATCGGCACCGCACCACCAGGGCCCCACCTGGCCCTCGTATTTGCCACTTCGCTCCGCCTGGAGGCGGAGGCCATCAATGCTGACCTGAATCGTCATCTGCTCGCGGCGCCGGACGGCATAAATCTGCCGGGCAAAGGGATCGAGGCCGGTCCGGTTGCAGACGGCGATGAAGAGCTCGAACTCGTCGTCCGTCGTGCCCTTCGCCAGCGTCCGTTTGAGGAGATCGAGTTTGTCTCTCGTAATGACGGGGCCACTTGGCTGCGATATGAGATCACGTGTCACTCGATGCCTCCAGTCGAGAGCGGGCCGCGTCGCGCTTCCGCTCGGCCTGCCAGAGTTCCTGCAAAATGTCATGTCGGCGCGCCTCCCAGAAGGTCTGCACGGCCTCGACGGCACGCTTCCGCTCATCGAGCGCGCGCGCCGCTTCCGCAGCCTCCAGATAGGCAGCCAGATCATCCCCTTGGGTTCGATCGGTCCAGTCTGCTATGCTGGTCATTGGGTATCCCTTCCTTTCTGGCCCCGGGGCCTCACCCCCGGGGCTTCGCTTTGCGTCCCCGATTGGTCGTCAACTCCTGAATCCACACCGGGAGCTCGGGCTGTCCGGCCCGAATCGGCTCCAGCTGCGCAACGAATGCCTCCACATCCGCTTTCCGCACATAGCGCCGGGCACCGATCCGCACGTGCGGCAGCTCGCCTCGATCGATGAGCGCGTAAGCTGAGCTGCGGGAGATCCCCAGGATCGGCGCGACGTCGGGGATGCGAAGCAGCAGCGCGTCCATCAGACCGCCTCCTTCTGATCGCGAGACAGGCCCTCGTACCAATCGAGCCCCTGCTCGAGGAGCCAACGGATCGTCGCGGCCGGCGTCGTGCGCCGAGCCTCCGCCACCCGGTAGGCACGGGTGATCAGCTCCTCGGTGAGGGCCAGGGTGAGCTTGCGGTAGGCCACCGCATCGACTCCGCGCTTCCTCACATTCTGCCTCCTGCGCCGTCAGATGCTGAGGATCCATCCCCAAAAAGAACAGGCCTCCAAGCCTGATGGTGGTATCCTACCATACTGAGGGGTAGAATACAATCCTGGGGATTCTTGAACTCTATGATTGTGAGGAAACAAGGTTCAGGACATGACGGCTTTGGCGGAACCGCGGCGCCGCGACTTCGATCTCAACCCTTCGTTCGTCGGCGAAGTGCTGCGCTCCATTCGGGAGCAGCGGGGCCTGACGCAACGCGAGGTTGCGGATCCTCTCGGGATGTCGGAGGCCGGCTACGGCCACTATGAGGCGGGACGGGCGCGGCTGACGGTCGGCGATCTCCGTCGATTCTCGCTGGCACTGCACGTGAACCTCGAAGATTTGATGGAGCGACTGGGATTGCTCCCGGCGCCGGATTCGGACCCGCCCACGATCGAAATGATTCTCCGGAGCATTCGGCGGACCCCCCATCTCTCAGAGGAGGACAAGGAGGCATTTGCGCGGCTGATCGAGCGGTCCCGTCGCATCTTGCACGGCGAACCCGACGCTGACGGTGCATAGGCACCATGGCCTCGCGGGCCGTCAAGACGGCCACCACTCTTCGTTCCCGTTTCGGTGTGGTCAGTCCTCCGATCGCAGATGCGCTCGTCTACTTAGTCGATCGGCGCATCCGCGTTCGCCTGACCGATCTGCCACAGGGAATTTCCGGCGCCACATATGCCGAGGAGCCGGCGGGTGCCGTTATCTGGTTGGACACGGATGATTCACCGACACGGAAGCGGTTTACCCTCTTTCACGAGCTCGGACATCTGTTGCTGCATCCGGGCACCTTCTATTGCGCGCGCGGCGCCATCAGTCATCCCATGATGGAACGCGAAGCCAACAAGTTTGCTGCGGAGCTGCTCATGCCGAAGCCGTGGATCATCGCCGATGTGCGCCAGGGGCAACTGACCATCCCGCAGCTCTCCGCGCGCTACCGCGTCAGTTGGCAGGCTATGCGGGTCCGCCTCAAAGAGTTGGGGCTCTCCGACGGATGAC
>WHTR01000239.1 GCA_009377635.1 Chloroflexota bacterium | reverse complement strand
CTTGAGCTCTAGATTACATACGGCTCCTCCAACTCTGTCGCCCCTGGCAGCGACATATGATTTAGAGCACTCTCACCCGAGTTCGTCCGACTCGAACACCTGCCGGATCTCCATCTCGGCGCGGAGGTTCTTTTCTCAAGCATCATGCGCCTCGATGAGTTACTGGTCAGCTTCGTTTCCTGAGGGTGTGTCGCGGCCAAGAGCTCCCGTGCTCCTCACGACGTCAGATGTGGCATCCGACGCTTGCCCGCGGCCTCCCTCCATGGCTACAGAGTGCAGCAGGGCCTCGAGCTGCAGGTGTCCGCGCGCTCAGGAGACGACTGTGCGCAGAAAAGGGAGACCCATTCTTCGGCCGCCTTCTGTACCGCGCTGTGTCCTTATCTCGCTTCCCATTGAGCGGTCGCGGTGGTGGCGGCCGCGCTCGGCCCCTTACGCGAGGACCGGATGCTACGGCTGCAGCTTGCCCACCAAACGGCCTGGCCAGCAGATCGAGTCCAAACGTGCCGAAGGTGGTGGGCAGACGTAGAGACGACCCCAAATCACAGGCCGCGGCCAGGCCGCGCGACACCGCGAAACGGCGCGCGACAGCGAGAGACCGCAACTAACCGAATGCTCTGCCCAGACGCAGTTTGCGGGCATTTCCGTAGGGAGGCAGAATGAGGCAATCGTTTTTTGCCAAGGTGAGGGTCGCCGGTTCGAATCCGGTCGCCCGCTCCAGACAAAGGCCCTGGTAACGGGGCCTTTTCCATTTCCGCGATGCGGATTCCGGGACCCGTTTCTGCCCATCACCGCTCGCGACTTGCCCATCGCTCCAGAAAACGCCGCTACTGACCGAAATCACAGGTGTGAGAGGGTCCATTCGCCAACGCGGCCGCAACTCGTGGGAGCTGCGTGTCTATGCCGGCACCGATCCGGAGACGGGTCGGCGGCGGTGGCTGACTCGTACCGTTCGGGGCAGCCGCACCCAGGCGCAGCGGGAACTGGTTTCGTTCGCAGCCCAGGCCAACGTCGCCCCGGTCGCCGGAGCTCGAACCACGTTAGGGGATCTCCTCGAGCGCTGGTTCGCGATCAACGAGGCCGAGTGGGCGGCGACAACCGTGAAGAGCACGCGCTCGATCATCGATCGCCAGCTCGCCCCTGGGCTCGGGCACGTGCTTGTGCGCGAGCTGACCACTGTCATGATCGACGAGTTCTACGCGTCCCTGCGCATGGATGGTCGCGTGGACGGCAAGCCGCTGTCGCCCGGGTCGGTGCGGAGGGTGCATGGAGTCCTTCATCGGGTTCTGGCGCAGGCGATGCGGTGGGAGTGGATCTGGTCGAACCCAGCC
>WHTR01000238.1 GCA_009377635.1 Chloroflexota bacterium | reverse complement strand
ACGTGGATCACGGCGTCCAGGGCGAGGAGGATCGTCGGCGGATCCTGGGCCGGGTCGGCGTGCGCGAGGTTGCCGCCGATGGTGCCCTGGTTTCGAATGCGGACCGTGGCCACCATCCCGACCGCCTCGGCAAGGGCCGGCGCGTACTGGCGGACCGCGGGCGTCCGCTCGATCATCCGGTGGGTCGCCATGGCGCCGATGCGCAGGCCGCCGTCCGGGATCGTCTCGATGCCACCGAGGCCCTCGATCCCGCGCAGCGCGACGAGGACCCTCGGAGCGAGGAGCTGCTGCCGAAGCATGAGGACAAGGGAAGCCCCGCCGGCGATGAGGTGAGCATCGTCGCCATGCTGCTTCAGCAGTCCGACCGCCTCGTCAAGCGTCGACGGCGCGACGTAGTCATACGACGGCATCGTCGGCTCACCGTGCCTCGGAAGATGGCTGCTCGTTCGCCTGAGCCGCCGCCATGATCGAGTCGACGATGCCGTAGTAGCCGGTGCAGCGGCACAGGTTGCCCATCATCCAGCTCTTGACCTCCGGCTCCGTCGGTCGCGGCACCTGCTCGAGAAGCGACGTTGCGGCGATCAGCTGGCCGGGCGTGCAGATTCCGCACTGAAATCCGCCATGTCGGATGAACGCGTCCTGTAACGGGGTCAGTGGACCGTCTGGCTGCGCGAGCCCCTCGATCGTCGTGAGGGACGCTCCCTCGACGAACAGCGCCGGCAGCAGGCAGGCTGACATCATGTCGCCGTTCACCAGCACGGTGCAGGCGCCGCACACGCCGACGCTGCAGCCCTCCTTGGTTCCCGTGAGCCCAAGGTCGTCGCGGAGCAGGTCGATGAGGCGGCGGTGCGCCGGGACCTCGACGTCAGTTGGATTGCCGTTCAGCGCAAAGCGCAGTCGATGTGTACTCACTCCGTCGCTCCTGAGTGAAGAGGTCGGCCCGTCTGGCCGCGCGCGTGTCGGTGGGGATCAGCTTGGCATCGGTGAGGCGTCGGACGGCCTGCCACGAGCGGCACGTCGCCCCAAGTATAAGGCAGTCGCGTGATGGCTGCTCCCGCCGGCGCCGCGCGGCGACCGTGGGGGGGCTTGCGCGCGAGTGGGTAGTCCGCAAGCTGCCGGGATACAGTTCGGGTGACGAGTTGGCCATTGAATTTGGTCTGACGCGTTCAGGCGGACGAACCGGCGAGGGCGCGTTCTACGGCCTGCGGATCGTGCTCGATGACCTGCAACAGGATGCGTGCCGGGCCTTCCGGCACCCGGCGCTGCTGCTCCCAATCCTGAATGGTCCGAAGCGATAAGTGGAAGCGCTCGGCGAAGGCTTCCTGGGAGAGGCCAAGCCGCTCGCGTAGCGCTCGAACGTCCG
>WHTR01000237.1 GCA_009377635.1 Chloroflexota bacterium | reverse complement strand
CACAGGTGGGAGTTCCAGGCCTTGGACGCTGCACCAGAGGATATCGAGGGCTCCACTTTGACAGGCCGAACGTACAATGGCGAGTGCGAGGTCGTCAAGGAGGGGTCCTCCATGTCGTGTGGTCCATGTCCAGCTGAGCAGTTCCTCCACGCGCATGGTCAACGCCGCCACCTGCGCGGTCAATACGGCGATCTGCTCCTGCTGGGCAGCAATGATCGAAAGCAACTCCGCGCGGGTGGCGGTCTCCAGCATCATGACAGCGTGACGCCACCCGATGAACCTCACACCCGGCAACTTACTCCGTTGCCCACCCCCCAATTCCATCGTCTCCGGCTATTGTGTCCGGTCCGTGCAAGTCGGATAATACGAAGGACGAGGTTCGCGAGGAGCGAGCAACGAACATGGCTGAGCCGTCCCAGTCTCCGCTACCCGATCGCATTCAGCGCGAGTTGGACGAGGCGCTTCGGCAGGGAGGAGCGGACAAGCTTCCGGCCCGCCCCCGTCGCAAGCGCCGGCCGTTCCGTCTTCGCTTCCCCGACCCGCGGCCGCGGAACCCGGGTCAGCTTGTGCTTTACGGAATTGTGTTGTTTGGGGCCGGGTATCTGCTTGCCGTGCCGTTCCGGTCGTACCTCATCGCAGTCGGCATCCTCTGCGTGATCGTCGCCGTGCTCACCTACTTCATACAGCCCCACGGGCACGTGCGCAAATACTGGCGCGGGCGATACGTGGACGTGCCTACCGGTAGCTGGCAGGAGCACTTCTACCGTCTGATCTACCGGCGGCCGTAACCTCTAACCTCCACCTCCTGAACCCGAGGAGAAACGACGCTGCTTGGTCCCCTTCTGGACGGGCTCGCGGCATGGAGCGAGTCCCTCATGCTGGCCCTCGGCTATCCTGGCCTCGTGCTGATCATGGTCGTGGAGAACGTCTTCCCTCCCATCCCCTCGGAGGTCGTCCTTCCCCTCGCCGGCTTCCTATCGCACGCGGACCGCGGCGTCTTCCAGCTGCCGCTGGTCGTACTCGCCGGCGCGCTCGGGTCGGTCTTGGGCGCGCTCCTGCTCTACGCGTTCGGCGCGTGGACCCGGGACCATGGCGGTCGACGCGCGTTGCTGGCGGCTGGTCGGTATGTGTTTCTGACCGAGAAAGACCTCGACAGGGCCGAGGATTGGTTCGCGCGCTACCGAGCGCTCGCGGTTTTCACCGGCCGGTTCGTGCCCGTCGTGCGGAGCCTCATCTCCATCCCTGCCGGGTACGACGGCATGCCCTTGCCGCAGTTTCTGGCCCTCACGGCCATAGGCACGACTATCTGGTGCGCCATTCTGGCATCGGCCGGGTGGGTGCTGGGGGCCAACTGGCCGCTGGTGCGGGCAGTGCTCTCGCGCTACGAGCAGCTCGTGCTCGTCGCGGGCGCGCTCGCCGTCGTTGCATTCATTGCCTGGCGCATCCGCGAGCGTGTGGCCTCCCGGGCCGGTTAGAAATCTGGCCGAAAAGGCTGAGTTCTGTCATCCTGAGGAGCGCAGCGACGAA
>WHTR01000236.1 GCA_009377635.1 Chloroflexota bacterium | reverse complement strand
ACAGCCCGCACGAGATCCTCCCCCGACACGACCGGCACAACGGCGCCCGTGGTCGGATCTGGCCGAGCGGCGATGGTTCCACCCGTCGTGATGATCACAACCGTTGGCTTCCCTTGGATCACGCATACCTCCACTGCTCTGTGTTCCTACGTACGTCTGGATGCCGGAGGTCACTCTCGCGCGAATGCGGCACGTGCGGCGGGGTTGTGCACACGGATTGGATTCCCCGACAGATAGGCCAGTGCATTCTCCACGGCCATCTCAATCCATGGGCCGTAGGACTCGCGCGTCGTCCAGCCCGCGTGAGGGGACAAGAGCACGTTGGCAAGCCGGCGGAGGGGCGAATCGAGGGGCAACGGCTCCTCCATGAAGACATCGAGCGCCGCGCCGGCGATTCGCCCTTCGGAGACCGCCTCGATCAGGGCTGGTTCGTCCGTGATTGCGGCGCGCGCGGTGTTGATCAGAAATGCCGACGGCTTCATCAGCCCGATGCGCTCGCGGCTCACAAGCCCCTGCGAGAGATCCGTCAACGGCAGATGAATCGAGACGAAATCCGCGGCCCGCATCAGGTCGTCCAGCTCCACGCGCCGGACCCCGGACCGGGCCGCCCGGTCGTCGGTGAGGGTCGGCCCCCAGGCAACGACCTCCATCTCAAGGGCTCGGGCGGCCACCGCCACACGCGTCCCGATCTTGCCCATGGCAAGGATACCGAGGGTTTTGCCCTGCACCGAGCCGAACAGCTCCACCGGCCATTGCCCCGCGCGAATGGCCGCGTCGTTCTGTGGGACGCGGCGGACGAGGCAAATGACGAACGCGATCGTCAGCTCCGCGACCGACGGTGAGGAGCCACCGGGTGCGTTCGCGAGGAGGATTCCCCGGCGCGTCGCCGCGTCGACGTCGACGTGGTAGAAGTGCGATCCCGTGTTGGAGATGAGGCGGACATCCGGGAGGCGGGCCAGCAGCTCGGCGGAAAAATGCGTCCGCTCTCGGTTGGCGATGACGATCTCCACACCGCGGAGAGCGTTGACGAGGGCGTCCTCCGAAGGAAAGGGCACTTCATAGATCGCTACCTCAGCCACCTCCCGCAGCCGACCGGCTGGAGGGGACTCTCGGAACGCGCGGTGAAGATCATCGATGACCGCGATCCGAACCATGGGTTCAACTCCTCCGGGGGAATTGGCACCGGGGGCTGTTTGACCGGGTCGGCCGAGCTGGCGTCCGCGTCGACGATCCGCACCGGTCAATGGACGTTCCCATCACCGTTGGCTGAGGGCCGCCGGTTGAGCCCACCGGCTCCGGATCGCTGCAGGAGCGCCACCACGTCGTTCCAGAGACGGGCCGCTTGCATGTACTTGTCTGCCGCGACGCGCTCAATCTCCAGCATCCGCTCGTTGAGCTCGGCCTGCGATAGCCGCCTGCCCTCGGATGCGAGACGGATGAGGGCTGACGGATGCCAGATCAACAGCTGGTCTCGCTCGTTGAGCTTGGCCGCGACCCGTTCCCGGGTCTCTTGGATTCTCCAGTCGTCCGGCCCCAACACGATGGCACGCTCCCTCTTGGCG
>WHTR01000235.1 GCA_009377635.1 Chloroflexota bacterium | reverse complement strand
TGGGGAGGTGACACTGGCGCGCCCCTTCAACCTCATGTTCAAGACGTTCGTCGGCCCGGTGGAGACCGAGGCCGCCGTCGCGTACCTGCGTCCCGAGACGGCCCAGGGGATCTTCGCCAACTTCAGGTCCGTGATGACAACGATGCGGCTCCGTCCCCCGTTCGGCATCGCTCAGATTGGCAAGGCGTTTCGGAACGAGATCACGCCCGGCAATTTCACGTTCCGGACCCGCGAATTCGAGCAGATGGAGATCGAGTACTTTGTGTTGCCCGGTACTTCCGCGCAGTGGCACGAGCATTGGGTCGCGGAGCGCAAGGCCTGGTACGAGCGATACGGGATCCGCTCCGAAAACCTCCAGTTGCGCGCTCATGCAGCAGAAGAGCTCGCTCACTACGCACGCGCCACATACGACGTCGAGTACCGGTTTCCCTTCGGCTGGGGGGAGCTGGAGGGTATCGCCGACCGGGGCGACTACGACCTCGCCCAGCACGAGGAGTACAGCGGCGAGGACCTGCGATACTATGACGATGATACGAAGCAGCATGTGCGGCCAGAGGTCGTCGAGCCCTCCGCTGGCGCTGACCGCGCCACCCTCGCCTTCCTGCTCGATTCCTACGATGAGGAGCCGGACGGCGACGAGACGCGAACTGTGCTGCGGCTGCACCCGGCGCTGGCGCCCTTCCGCGTGGCCATTCTGCCGCTCCAGCGTAAGCCCGACCTCATCACCCTCGCGAAGGAGATCCGCGCCGCGCTGCGGAAGCGCTTCGTGACTGCGTATGATGAAACGGGGTCCATCGGAAGACGCTACCGGCGCCAGGACGAGATCGGAACTCCGTTCTCCGTGACGCCGGACTTTCAATCCCTCGAGGACCGGCGGGTGACGGTCCGCGACCGGGATGACATGACTCAGGAACGCATTCCTATCGCTGAGCTGGTCGGCTGGTTGGACGACCATTCGGAGACCTAACGCACCAGGGAGCGAGTCATGGCCGCTGAGAGCAGGACCACGACCAAGTGGGTCTACCTCTTCGAGGAGGGCGACGCATCGATGCGCGCGCTCCTTGGCGGCAAGGGCGCTGGCTGCGCGGAGATGACGCGCGCAGGTCTTCCGGTTCCGCCCGGCTACACGATCACGACAGAGGCCTGTAACGTGTTTTCGTCGAGCGGCAGGCACTTCCCTGACCGGATGTGGGAGCAGGCGCTCGATGCCCTCAGCACGATCGAGCAGCGAACGGAGAAGCGCTTCGGCGACCCGAAGAACCCTCTCCTGGTTTCCGTGCGCTCGGGCGCGGCATTTTCAATGCCCGGCATGATGGACACCGTCCTCAACCTCGGCCTGAATGATGAGACCGTTGTGGGTCTCGCCCGCCTCACGCAGGACGAGCGGTTCGCCTACGACGCCTACCGTCGCTTCATCCAGATGTACGGTCGGATCGTCATGGGAATCCACGGGCGCAGGTTCGACGAGAAGCTCGAGGAAGCGAAGCACCGCCATCGCGCTGAGGCTGACGCGGATCTCAATCCCGAGGCCCTCAAGGAGCTGGTCGAGGCGTTCAAGATCGTCGTGCGTCAAGAAACGGGAG
>WHTR01000234.1 GCA_009377635.1 Chloroflexota bacterium | reverse complement strand
GAGCTCCGCCCTGCCGCAGGTAGTCCTCGATCCAGAGGTGCGTGTAGGTGCGGCCCGACAACTCCGGCCGGGTCAGCACTGGGCCGTTGTGGATCTGGAGAAAATCGACGTAGTCCACCCCGAGTCTGTTGAGGCTCTCGTCCACGGATCGCACGACATGCCCGGCGATGTCATCGAGATTCTGCTCCCGGACTTCGACCTTTGTCGTCACGTACGGGCGTACTCCGAGATCCTTCAGGACGCGACCCAAATTCGTCTCCGAGATGCCCGTGCCATAGTCGGGCGCCTGGTCGAAGTAGTTGATCCCCAGATCGAGGGCGCGAAAGATGGCATCCCGCTGCTCCTCAACCGAACCCCGTACCATGAGGCCGGCATTGCCGCCGCCTCCAAATCCGATCTCCGAAACCCGAATCCCCGTGTTACCCACCTCGCGATACTTCATGCTCGTCCTCACACCGGATACCTGGTAACCGCCGCGGCGATGATCAGCGCCTGACGGCGCTCGACTCAACGTTCAGATAGCGATCGATGACCTCGTCCAGCATCAGCACCTCGCCATGAAGCACACTTCTGATGATGCGCAACGCGCACTCCTTCGCCCCAGGTGGCTCCTGCTCGCGGTGAACCATCGTGCAGTCGTCAACGACGACAACGGCGTACCGGCACTGGTGCGCATCGGCTGACGTCCACAGCACCGTGTTGTCGGTGGAAGCGCCCGCGATGATGACACGGTCGCACCCCATCGTGCGTAGTGTGTAGTCCAGATCGTTATGCGAGAACCCGCTGAGGTACCGCTTGTAGACGAGGATGTCACGGTCCGTCGGCTGCAACTCAGGGATGACCTCGAGAGCGTCTGTGCTGACGAGCATGCGCGTCTCATTCCCGAGGTTGTCGGTCGGTCGACGCATGCTGGTGACGTACAGGACGGGGACGACGGCCGCGTGTGCGGCGTCCTTCAGACGGGCGACGCAGGCCACCATGTCGTACCCGAAGCTGCCCGGCTCCCATCCGTAGCCCTTTGCCATATCGAGAATGATCACCGCCGGCCCGCGACCCGCTGATTCTGTCATGCGTGCACCTCCATCTTTCCAGATCCCCCCCAGGGGGATGTATCACTCCACCCCTGCCCTCTCGCCATATTCATCGAATCCCCGGCCTCCCCGCAACTCGGTGCCGGCGCCGACCGACGACTTGCCCCGACCCACGCGCACCCGTACAGTTTGACCGACGTGCGAACGTGCGGCTCTGAGTCCGCCTTCGCCCTGGAGGGAGCACGATGATTCCGACTGTGCGGAACGTGGATTCCGGCGAGTTTGGGACGCGAGGCCAGTCGAGGGATATGCGGTCGTGGATCGCCGAGCTCGAGGCAGCCCATGAGCTCATTCGGGTCGACAAACCGGTCGATCCGCTGACGCAGATGGGTGCGCTCCTGTATCAGTGTCGGGAGCGGGCGCTGCTCTTCGAGAGCCTTCCCCACGGCTGGCGCTCTCTGGCCCAGGCCCCCGCGAATGTCCGTCACGCGGCGCTCGCGTTCGGCGCGCGCGAAGACACGGTCGTGCCGCTCGTGGCCGAGCGCATGGGCGCACGCATCGCCCCGATCA
>WHTR01000233.1 GCA_009377635.1 Chloroflexota bacterium | reverse complement strand
GGCGGTGTCGGCTCCAATGGAAATGCCTCCTGAACTGGGATGATGCGGGTATCTGAAGTCCGCAGCTCCCAGGAGCAGGAGGCATCTCGCAGATGCGGTCATCGCACAAGCTGGCCGCGATCGAAACGACCTTCGACGAGGACAACCTCGTGCCCAACGCGGGGCTGCAAGCCCCGGCTGCGCTGGCGCAGAAACTCGGAGTCGCGGAGCTGGTCGACGAGCGGGTGACGTTGCCCGAGGGTGTGGCCGGGCGGGCCAACTGCGGCACCAAGGCGATGACGGTGATCGGGGCGATGCTGGCCGGCGGCGACTCGATCGACGACACCGATGTGCTGCGTGCCGGAGCGGCACCGGAGGTGTTTGATCAGGTCCGCGCTCCGTCGACGGTCGGAACATGGCTGCGGGCGTTCAACTGGGCGGCGGTGCGGATGCTGGACGCGGTCTCACGGCGGGTGCTGGCCCGGGCGTGGCAGGCCGGGCTGGGCCCTGACCTTCACGACGATCTGACCGTGGATCTGGACTCCACGGTCTGTGAGGTCTACGGCACCAGCAAGCAGGGCGCGAAGTTCGGCTACACCGGCGTGCGCGGCTACCATCCGCTGCTGGCCACCCTGGCGGGCACGGGCGAGGTGCTGCACGCCCGGATGCGGGGCGGCAACGCCGGCTCGGCCCGGGGGGCGGGCAGCCTGGTGCGCGAGACCATCAGCCGGGTCCGCAACGCCGGCGCCATCGGAGCGTTGACGTTGCGGGCGGACTCGGCGTTCTACTCGCGGGCGTTCGTGCGGGCCTGCCGCGACCACGACGCGCGGTTCTCGGTCACCGTCAAGCAGCTCGATCCGATCAGGCTCAAACTCCGAGCGCCGACGAACTGGCCCTGGCGCGACGCCTTCGACAGCGCGCTCGCGCGCGTCGCGGCGATCCCCGCGCCAACCTGAGCCCACCGCTGGCCGTCCCCCCGCCCGCCACAGACCCCCACCGACCGTCAGTTCCGGAGCAAACTCCGGAACCCTCGGCATGCCCATATCCGGGTCGCAAACCCGCCATCCGTCGCCGTCTGAAACCTACCGCCGCGTCCCGGCTCCCAACGCCGGCTTCAAGCGCCAACGAACCGCATGTCTGAACCCGGGCGGTGGATTGAGGCTTAGCGTCCGGCATGGTGCGACGACCGGTCGCCACCTCCCCCGGTCGCCGCCGCCCTCGCTGCCCGCCGACGCCGCCAGGGAAAGGCGTAGCCGTCTTCGTCGTGGTCTTCTCGCACCGCGTCGTCTCGCCGCTCTCACAGGCTGGTGCTCACGTTGACCGGCAGGACGGGCGTTTCGTCGCCGCCACAACCAGATCCCGACGGCCTGGCCCACGAGAACGACGATGACGGTGGCCAGCAGGACGAGGGTGAACGGGGATGTCGTCTGCGACAACGCGCCGTAGAAGAATGCATGCAGGACGACGAGCGCGAACAAGCGCATGATCGACATCGCCGCTCGCAACCATCCGGCGATCCTCTTCCGCGTCGACGAATCCCGTACCTCCATCCGGGGTGCTCCCACGAGGGTCTCCCGGGCGACGACCTCGGCCGCCTCGCGACCAGCTTCAACACGATGCTCGACG
>WHTR01000232.1 GCA_009377635.1 Chloroflexota bacterium | reverse complement strand
CACCCTTTCCGCGCACCTGCTCGTACACCCAGCGGAGGACGCGCATGTTCTGGCCGAAGCCAGGCCAAATGAATTTGCCGTCCGCATCTCGCCGGAACCAGTTGACCTGGAAGATCGCGGGGGGATTGGTCGCTGCACGCCCCATCTGCAGCCAGTGGGCCCAGTAGTCGGCCATGTGGTATCCGACGAACGGCAGCATGGCCATGGGATCATGGCGCAGGACGCCGACAGCGCCGGTCGCGGCGGCCGTGGTCTCCGATCCCATCGTGGCACCCACGTATACGCCGTGCTCCCAATCGAACGCCCGGTAGACGAGCGGGACGGTGGTCGCCCGGCGGCCGCCAAAGAGGATGGCCGAGAGCGGCACGCCCTGTGGGTCCTCCCAATGGGCGGAGAGGGCCGGGTTCTGCGTCGCCGGCGCCGTGAAGCGGGAGTTGGGGTGCGCCGCGGGCTCGCTTCTACCAGGCGTCCACGGGCTCCCCAGCCAGTCGGTCAGGCGCTCGGGCGGCGGGCCGTCCATTCCCTCCCACCAGACGCGAGCATCCTCCGTCACGGCGACGTTCGTGAAGATCGTGTTCCGCCGGATGGTCTCCATGGCGTTTGGGTTCGTCGCGTAGTTCGTCCCCGGCGCGACGCCGAAGTATCCGGACTCCGGGTTGATTGCCCAGAAACGCCCATCAGGGCCCGGCTGGATCCAGCAGATGTCCTCGCCGACCGTCCGGACGGACCACCCCTCGGCCTCGAACGGCGATCTCAGCATGGCGAGGTTGGTCTTGCCGCACGCGCTCGGGAAGGCGCCAGCGATGTAGATGACGTCTCCGTCGGGCGCCCGCAGCTCGAGAATGAGCATGTGCTCGGCCATCCATCCCTGCGTCCGTCCCATGGCTGAGGCGATCCGAAGCGCGAAGCATTTCTTCCCGAGCAGCGCGTTGCCGCCATAGCCGGATCCGACACTCCAGATGGTTCGGGTCTCGGGGAAGTGCATGATGAACCGGCGGTCCGGAGAGAGATCGCCCAGCGCATGAATGCCGGGTACCCAATCGTCTGCGCCGTTCGCGAGCCGATCGAGGGCGACTGTGCCCATGCGGGTCATGATGCGCATATTCGCCACCACGTATGGGCTGTCCGTCAGCTCGACGCCCACCTTGCTGTAGGGCGAGTCGGCCGGGCCCATGATGTACGGGACGACGTACATCGTGCGGCCGCGCATCGATCCCTGGAACAGGGGCCAGACGCGCTCGCGGGCCTCCGTCGGGGACATCCAGTTGTTCGTCGGACCCGCCTCGGCACGATCCTCCGTGCAGATGAAGGTCAGATGCTCCGTCCGGGCAACATCAAGCGGATCGCTCCGGTGGAGATAGCAGCCGGGGTACGAGTCCTGGTTCAGGGGGAGGAGTGTCCTGTCTGCGAGCATCTGGTCGACGAGGCGCTCGTATTCAGCGTCTGTCCCGTCACACCAAACGAGCCGGTTCGGCCGCGTGGTCCGAGCTACTTCATCGACCCACTGTTCCACAGACGTCACTGCCACCTCCGCTGACTCTGGCCGCCGGCGCGCGGTCGATCAGAAAAAACGAATCCCCCACATCATGGACGTGCATGGAAAGTCGACGGGATATCCCGTCGACTTTCCATGCACGTCCA
>WHTR01000231.1 GCA_009377635.1 Chloroflexota bacterium | reverse complement strand
TTCCTCGCTTCGCTCGTCAGGATGACAACCACCAAACCATCGCTGACAGAGCACTAGTGTTCCATCCCAGCACGCACGCGTGGCCCTCGAACTGAGGACAGTGGTGAATCATCACCGCCCCACAGCCCAGACTGACGGCCGGCGCTCCTCTCGCTACGGACGACTCTCGTCCGGGCCGAGATAGGGATCATCCTCGCTCTATTGGCGAGAGCCCGTCACGGGTTGACATGGCCCATCCGCCGCGTCTATCGTCCGTTGCTGCGGCGCATCGAATGCGCCGTCACCGGAAGCGAGGAACACATGATCGCCCGCAGAGTCGAGGATGCTACCAAGGAGGAGATCGCGGCCGAACCCGCACGCTCGGGCTTTAGCCTCCAGCCGGTGGACCCAGCGTCCTTCGTTCTCGCCAGCGCTGCCGTCGTCGCCATCATCCTCGTGACGCGTCTCCCCCTTGCCGCGGAGATGCTCTTCCACTGGGACTCGGGCAACTACGCCCTGGCTATCGAGAACTACAACGTCGCGTTCCATCAGCCTCATCCGCCGGGGTACCCGCTGTACGTCGCTGCCGCGTGGCTTGTGCATCAGCTGATCGGAGAAGCCAATCGCAGCTACGTGCTGCTGAGCGTCGCGGGCAGCGCAGCCGCGGCCGTCGCCGTCCTCGGATTCGCGTGGCGGCTCTTCGGCCCGCGAGTAGGCGCCCTCGCCAGCATGCTCTTCGTCACGAGTCCGACGATCTGGAGCCACGGAGAAGTGGCTCTACCCTACATCTTTCTCGCCCTGTTCTCGGCGCTGATCGGCTGGTGCGTGGTCGAGACCCGATGGGGAGGCAGGAACCTGACGCTGCCTGGCGCCGTCTTGCTGGGCATCGGAGCGGGATTCCGTCCGGACCTGCTCATGTGGCTTGCCCTCCCATGGCTGTATGGATCTTTCCGTCGCCCTCAATGGCTCGTCGCGGGAGGCGCCGCCGTCCTGGTGATCGTCGCGGCCTGGGCGATCCCGATGGTGCAACTGAGCGGAGGATGGCAGACCTACGCCACCGCGACACAGCAGGCGCAGGAAATGTGGGGACCTCCGGCATTCACGAGTGACGCGTTCTTGGAGCACGCTCGCATGCAAGCAGAGCGGACGCGCGACCATATCAGGTACGCCCTCGGCCCTGCACTCATCTTCCTTGCGTACGGGCTGGTCCGCATGGCGGCTCAGCCGCGCGCCCTCCGCCCCGCCGCTGGAGTGGCACTCCTGTTCGCGTTGATGGTCACACCGGGCGCGCTGTTTTTCGTCTTCGTGCACATCACGAATCCGGGTTACATCCTGGCGATTACCGTACCCCTCCTCGTCCTAGCGGCGAAGTCGGCGGACGTTCTCGCAGTGGATCTCGTCAGGGGGCTCCGGCATGCCCTTGGATTCCTGGAGCAGAAACCGCTGGCGCTCGCCATCGTTGCGCCCGTCGCGCTCTGGAACGCGGGGGTCTTTCTGCTTGCGCCCGGAGAAGGCAGCCTCGAGCACATCCGGGCTCATGATTCGGAGCTGAAACCGATCGTCGAGTACATCCGATCCCACCACGAGCCCAGCTCCACTATCGTTATCTCAGGCGCGTGGGGAAGCAGGCATCTGGAGTACTACCTGCCCGACTTCCAGACGGCGCACCATCTCATGTCGACGA
>WHTR01000230.1 GCA_009377635.1 Chloroflexota bacterium | reverse complement strand
GGCGAGTCGGAGCTGCCACGTGTGGACGCGCGCGTTAGCGTCAGGGGGAACACAAGTGAACCCCCCTCAAGGGAGCGAATTGTGAGTTTGACTGAGGAAGAAAAGTATCACTTCGATGTGGCGGGCTTCGTGGTCCGACCGTCAATCTTGAACGCGGAGGAAATCGCCGAGATCCACGGCCACCTCGACCGGCTCGTCCATGACCCGCAGAGCCTCCCGTCTGAGCAGCGCCACTCGCTTGGAGGCCCGGCTGCACTGCTCATCGACCATCCGCGTGTTGTCGACGTCCTCGAGGAGGTGATCGGCCCGAGGATCCGCCTCGAGGGTTCATTCGCGATGTGGCGCAGCGATGGTGAGCGGCACGTCCAGGGACTGCACCAGGGCGGCTGGAATCAGGGCGACCCAGTGTTCGGCTATCGGGTCCACCAGGGCCGGATGTTTTCTGGCATGGTGCGGGTGGCCTTCGAGCTGACCGACGTCGCCGAGGACGATGGTGCCACCGTCTTTATCGCTGGCAGCCACAAGGCCAACTTCACCGCGCCGCCTGAGCACCTGTCGCTCGACGATGGCGACCGGAGCCCACTGCTGCGCGGCTACGAATGTCCGGCCGGCAGCGCCGTCTTCTTCACCGAGAACCTGCTGCATGCGGGTCCGAAATGGCGACGCGAGACGCCGCGGGTGGCCGTCTTCAACGCGTACAACAACCTCGCCGTCAACTTCCACCGCCAGACGATCCGTTCCGAGATGCTCGCCGCGCTGCCAAGGGAGAAGCAGGCCTGGTTCCGCGAGCCGTGGCTCGCGGACTTCCGTACCTCACCGCCTACGAGCAATTCGATCGAGCACTTCGTCGACAGCGACGACCGGCCGATGGCGCCTTGAGGGGGGCTCGCGAGGGGGGTGCCGAACCCGAGTTCATCGGGTCGGCCTGCAGCTTGGCTGCTGGGCCCTTTTCAAGAGGATTAGCGGATAGGAGTCGCATGAATTGTCCGAGCGGAAGGTCCCCTTTCCGCTCGACCACTACGGGCCGGCAGCCAAGACTCGCAATCGCCGTTCGGCCTGGGTGATGTGGCGATCGGCTGCTTGCAGCAGCCGACGCTGGTCGCCGCGCTGGAGCGCATCGACGATCGCCGTATGCTCGACGACCGCCTCCGCGTAATCGATCACACCGCTACCCGCATAGAGCCGGCCGACGTGCAGGTGGAAGTGTAGGTCTTCCCATGCCTTCGTCAGGAATCGGTTGCCTGCCATGCCCACAAGTAACCGGTGAAAGTCACGATCGGAGCGGTTGAATTCGGCGAAGTCGCGGTAGCCGGGACCGTGATCCATCGCCGTCGTTAACACGGTGATCTCCTGCATCCGCTCCACGCTGCTGACGTCGATGTCCGCCGACTTCACGGCCTGTAGCTCGAGCAAGTAGCGCACCTGAAACAGCTGGTGGTATTCGGGCTCTGACAGCAGTGGGGTCACGGTGAAGCCGCGCAACCCGTCCTGTCTCACCAGCCCGTGACTCGCGACCCGGTTCAGCGCTTCCCGCACGGGTGTCGCACTGATCCCCATCTCCTCGGCAAGCGCCTCGATCCCTAACCGATCACCTGGACTGAACCGGCGGTCGTAGATCAACTCCATGATCGCTTCGAACGCCAGATCGGCGAGGCCTTGCCGCTGAATA
>WHTR01000022.1 GCA_009377635.1 Chloroflexota bacterium | reverse complement strand
TGGCATCGTCGGTGTCCGTCGCGCTGCCGAAGCACACGTCCGCCCAATAGACTTTGCGGTCCCAGGCCCGGCTTTGAAGCGTCCGTGTTGCCTGCCCGATGGCGACCGGGAGGACCCCGACGGCGGGAGGATCAAGCGTGCCTGCGTGTCCGATCCGCCGGATGCCGACAAGGCGCCGAAGACGTGCCACAACGTCGTGCGAGGTCACGTCGGGCGGCTTACAGACGTTGATGTAGCCGGAGAGTGCCCCGACGCCGCTCTGATCGGGCATGGCTATTCTTGCTCCACCGCGAGCCCCGCGTTCCGCAGGAATACTACTGTGCGGGTTTCACGGTGGCTTCCGGTTAGTTGCTTGCGGCAACGGCCCGTAGCTCGTCGAACACGACCGGGATCAAGTGGTGGGCCGCCTCGTCGGGCGCCATCTGGATCGTGCACCCGGCCGCCCGAATGTGCCCGCCGCCCCCGAAGGCGCCGACTATGCGGGTCGCGTCGACACCGGGAGCCGTGCGCATGCTCACCTTGGTCTCCTTCGGCCCGTGTTCCTTGAGGACGACGGCCACACGCGTCTGCTGCGATCCGAGCAGAAAGTCCACAAGTCCCTCGGCGTCCTCCATGGTCGCGCCGGCATCGCGGAGCATCTCCTGGGTGACCCACGTCCAAACGACGCCGCCTTCCGACCGTACTCGGCTGAGCGCTGCGCCCCAGAGCTGCAGCCCCGGCAGGCGCCGGCTTTTGAAGAGCATCTCGGCGATTGGAAAGATCGGAGCGCCGGCCAGCGCCAGCCGGTGCCCCCAGAGGAGCGATCGCGGTGAGGTGTTCTCAGTTCGGAACACCTGGGTGTCGGCGAGAAGGGCGACCATGAAACACGTCGCCGCCACGGAGTCAATGGCCATGCCGCTCGCTTCGATCACATCGCAGACCACCTCTGCCGTCGCCGCGGCCCCGGGATCGATGAAGTTGGCCGTTCCGTAGCCCTCGTTGGTGATGTGATGGTCGAAGACGATCAGGGGTCCTGTCTCGATGGTTTCGCGGTGCGCGTCGAAGAACGCGCTCAGCCGTTCCGGCGTCGGTGTGTCCATCACGACCAGTCCGTCTCCTGGCTGAAGGATCCGCTCGGGATTCTCGCCGGGCGGGATGTGGCTCGGGAACTGAATGATGTGCTCGGCGCCGGGTAGCGACGAGGCGAACGATGCCAGAGTGCCGATGCAGACGGGCACGGTGATCCATCCCTCGCGACGCAACGTATGCGCGAGTCCCAGCACGCTCCCGAGTCCGTCGGCGTCGGGGTCGACATGCGCGGTCACGACGACTCGCCGGATGCCCGCGAGCGTATCCTGCAAAGTCATCGACGGACGGTAACCCCCGTCGGTTCGCACCGGATCACTCACGTCGAATCTCCCGAAGCAGGCGATCGATCCTCGCACCCTCGGCGATGGAGCGATCGAGGCGGAAGTCCAGCTCCGGCGTGTGACGCAGGTTCAGTCGCGCGGCCAGCTCGCGCCGAAAGAACGAGGCTGCCCGCCGAATGAGGACGAGGGTTGCTTCGGACTCCTCCTCCGTTCCGAGCACGCTCACATGCACGCGTGCCGTTCGGAGGTCCGGCGACGTCTCAACGCCGGTGATGCTGATGACACCGTGCAGCCGTGGATCCCGGGCCTCGCGCGTGAGAAGGTCCGCAATCTCGTCGCGGATCTGATCGTTCAGTCGCCGCATGCGCCGGTTCGCCACCACGGCCTCCGCGTGATCCTGTTCAGGTGCCCCGCCGTTTGGGCCGCGGACACCCTCCACGAACGCTATCATTGACACGTTAGGATACAGCCTCTTGGCTGAACGCCTGAATGACGTCACCTTCCTGGAAGTTCGCGAACCGGACGATCGTGATGCCGCACTCGTAGCCGGCTTGGACCTCGCGCGCATCCTCTTTGAAGCGTCGGAGGCTTTCGATGCGCCCCTGGTGCACCAGCTCGCCGTCGCGCAATACGCGTGCTTGCGCGTTGCGCGGAATGGCGCCAGAGGTCACGTAGCAGCCGGCTGCCGCGTGCGTTCTCCCGATTTTGAAAACCTGCCGCACGGTCGCCTCGCCGCGAACGACCTCTGCGTATTCCGGCTCCAGCATGCCGCTGAGCAGGTGTTCGAGGTCTTCGGTTAGATGATAGATGACGTTGTGGGTCCGGATGTCGATGCCCTGGGAGTCTGCTGCGCGCCGAGCGCCCGGCTCGGTTCGGACATTGAAGGCGATGACGATCCCCTTGGTCGCCGCGGCGAGCATCACGTCGGACTCCGTGACATTCCCGGTATCTGAGTGAACGATCTTGGTGCGGACCTCCTTCTGGATCGCCTCGCTCTCGGCCACGGTCTGGATGGCGCCGGTGATGGCTTCGAGGGAGCCGCGCACGTCCGCCTTCACGATCAGATTCAGCTCCTTGAGCGTGCCCGTGCGGATCCCCTCCATGATCGCGTCGAGCGATGCTTCCCGCGCCCCGCCGTGAGCCCGCGCTTCTGCGGACCGCCGCCCGGCCGCGGCCAACGAGCGCGCCGTTCGCTCGTCCGGGACAACCTGAAACCGGTCGCCGGCCTCTGGAACGCCATCGAGACCCAGCACCTCCACGGGTGTCGCCGGGTCAGCCTGGCGAACGCGCTTCCCCTTGTCGTTGAACAGGGCCTTCGTGCGCCCAAAGTGGCTGCCAGCGACGATGACCTCGCCCACGTTCAGCATGCCGTTCTCGACGAGCACCGTGGCGACTGGCCCGCGTGCCTTGTCGAGCTTCGCCTCGATGACCGTGCCCGCTGCTGCCCGGTGCGGATTCGCCCGGTAGTTACCCATCTCCGCGACAAAGAGGATCATCTCCAACAGCGTCTCGAGGCCCTCGCCCGTGCGCGCGGACACCGGCACGCTCACGATGTCGCCGCCGTAGTCCTCGACGACGAGCCCGAGCTCCGTGAGCTGTTGCTTCACCCGCTGCGGGTCCGCATCGGGACGGTCAATCTTGTTCATCGCGACGATGACTGGCACGCCGGCCGCGCGTGCGTGGTCGGCCGCCTCCCTAGTCTGCGGCATCACGCCGTCGTCCGCCGCCACCACGAGAACCGCGATGTCCGTCGCTCTGGCGCCCCGGGCGCGCATGGCCGTAAACGCTTCGTGGCCGGGCGTGTCCAGGAACGTGACCGGCTGCCCGTGCACCTCGACCTGGTACGCGCCGATGTGCTGGGTGATCCCGCCAACCTCACCCGCGGTGACCCTCGTCTTGCGGATCGCGTCCAGGAGGCTCGTCTTGCCGTGGTCGACGTGCCCCAT
The DNA here is from genome assembly GCA_009377635.1 of Chloroflexota bacterium. Classification (GTDB taxonomy): domain Bacteria; phylum Chloroflexota; class UBA6077; order UBA6077; family SHYK01; genus WHTR01. Next base: position 34,592 of record WHTR01000022.1, on the reverse strand, counting down.
GACCGTCACCACGGGCGGTCGCTGAACGAGATCCTCCGGTCGATCTTCTGTCGCCTCGGCCATCGCCTCCCGAGCCTCAACCTGCATCTCGCGGATCTCGATGCCGATATCAGAGGCAACGACAGACATCGCGTCGAAATCGATGGTCTGGTTGATGCTGGCGATCACGCCGTTCTGCAGCAGCTCTCTGATTACCGTCGCGGCACTCACGCCGATGCTCTCGGCGAACTCCTTTACGGTCAGGCTCGGAGCGAGCTGAACTACCTCCGTCGGGAGCGCCCGCTCGGCCGGTGCCCCACCGTTGACTGCCGCAGCGGGAGCAAGTGACGCGCGCTGCGGCCGACGTCGCGCGTTGGGGCGACGCGGTGGTCTCCGTTGCATCTGCGCTCCTCCTCTTTCTCTCGTATCACGTTCCGCTCTGAAATATCATTCGTTGTCCTGCCGCGTCAGGACGAAACCGTTCGTCTGTCGTCTCCGTCGCACGACAAGCGCCGTCCTGTTCAGGAATTCGCGCTGGCCGGCGTCTCGCGTACGTCGAACTCGGTGGCAGCCTGCTCGAGCGCGGCCCGGTCGGCCTCCGAGATCTCCGCCTTCAACGCGCGGCCAAGCGATCCCCGTCGGAGCGCGTTTCGCCAGCACGTCGCGTTCGGGCAGATGTAGGTCCCGCGTCCGGAACGCTTACCCGTCGGGTCGACGGCCACGGATCCGTCCGCGGACCGCACCACCCGGGTCATCTCCCGCTTGGGCCGCTCCTGACGACACCCGATGCAGGTCCGAATCGGAATGCGCCGCGACCTCATGTCTCGACCTGGGCGCTCCCCGCCTCGGTCTGGCCGGACATATCATCGTCGGCGACGGCGTCGGCTGTTGCTTCTTCGGACGCCTCGGCTTCATCTGCGGGCGCTGGCGCCTCCGGAGTGCCGAAGGCCTCCTGCTCCGCCTGGGCGACCGCCACGTCCGACTTGATGTCGATCCGCCATCCGGTGAGCCGAGCCGCGAGCCGCGCGTTCTGTCCCTCGCGCCCGATCGCGAGGGAGAGCTGTCTCTCCGGTACGATCACGGTAGCTGTCTTCTCGACGCTGGCGATGTCCACCCGCTGCACCTGGGCCGGGCTGAGCGCTGCCGCGACGAACTTGCCGGCATCCGGTTCCCAGAGGATGACGTCGATCTTTTCCCCACCGAGCTCGTTGACGATGTTCTGAATCCGGACCCCCCGCATCCCGACGCACGAGCCGACCGGATCGATGCCCTCCTGTCGGGCCGATACCGCCACCTTCGATCGCGCCCCGGGCTCTCGAGCGATGGCCTTGATCTCGACCGTACCGTTGAAGATCTCGGGCACCTCTTGCTCGAACAGACGCTTGATCATCGTCTTGTGAGCGCGCGACACGAGCAGCTGCGGACCCTTGTGCGTATCGCTGACCTCGACGAGGTACACGCGGAGCCGCTGGCCCGGGAAGTACCGCTCTGTAGGGACGTGCTCGGGCGGTGGCATGACCGCCTCCGTCTTCCCGATCTCGAGGATCACGGTCCGCTGCTCAATCCGCTGGACGATCCCGTGCACCAGCTCGCCGACGCGCTCCGAGAACTCGTGGTAGACGCGCTGGCGCTCGGCCTCGCGCAGCTTCTGCACGATATGCTGCTTTGCCGTCTGGGCTGCGATGCGGCCGAACGACTGTGGCGTTACGTCCTCCCAGACCGTCGCGCCGACGGTGGCGTCGGCCTGGATCCGTCTCGCTTGCTCGAGGCCGATCTCGCTGAGCTCCTTCGGTTCAGTCGAAACGCACTTCTCGACGAGCACGCGGGGCTCGCCGGTCGCGGGGTCAATCCGGGCAACGACATTGATGTTCGTGTCATTGAAGTTGCGCTTGTAGGCGGAGACCAGCGCGCTCTCGAGTGCTTCGATGACGACTTCGGCGGAGACACCCTTCTCTTTGGAGAGCAGGTTGATTGCCGTCAGAAATTCGCCCTTCATCCGCGTTCCTCATTTCGCTGCGCCAGCCAGGTCACGTGCAACAAAAAAGTGGGGCGAGCCCACTTCCAAAGACCGCATTCACTTGCACGCCATTATACCAGTGCCCCGGTCGCGCGGGCAACGCGCGCGCCCTACATCACGAGGCCCTCGTGAGCCGTAGTACTCCGTCGACGGGCAGCTCCATCAGGTCGGCCCGCAGTAGGCGGGTCGAAAAGAAGAGCACCTCCAGGTTCTCTACCTCGCCGGTGGTCGGGTTCAGTTGGGCGATCACGTCATCGCCCAACTCCTCCGATTCCTGCTCTGCGTAGGGCTGCCGCCGGTCGATATAGAGGATGTCTCCCTCTCGGTCGTATCGAAACGTCAGCTTCGCCGCCATTCCGCCTCACCTCCGGATAGTCTACTTGCGATGAACGCGGTGATGGCCCAGTGTCGTGCCTGAGACTCTGCCCCGCTCACCACAACGACTACCGCGTATTATCCGCCGCGCACCGAGTCAAACCATCGAACAAAGGACCATGAGCGGCTGAACCGGCTGCTGCGGCGTACCTGGTCGGGCCCTGCGAGGGTATCGGCAATCTTGTCCCTGTGCTCCGGTAGCAGGTCAGGATGCCGTTGCCGGATGTGTCGTTCGCGCTCATCGGTTAGCTCGACCTCCGCCGCCAAGTACGGGCATGGGAGCAACAACCCAGTGCGCTCAGCTACCGGGTGCCCCAGTTGATGTCCGGCAGGGGTGAGACGACGTCGTTGAACGACACGAGCACCATCAAAGACAAGAGGACCGCCATGCCCACGAGGTGGATGAGTCCCTCGCGCTCGGGCGGCACCCGTTGCCCGCGGATCGCCTCGATGAAAACGAAAAGCAGCCGCCCGCCGTCCAGCGCCGGCAGCGGCAGCAGGTTCACGAGAGCCAGGCTTGCGCTGAATGCCCCGGTGAGGGTCAGGACTGGGAACCACCAGCCGGTTTCGATGCCCACCGACGCCGCTCCGGCCGCCAGTTGGGTCATGCCGGGGAGGCCAACGGGTCGAAGCAGCTCGACCGCGAGGTCGCCTCGAATCGCCATGACGACCGCGCCTAGGGGCAGCACCAGCACCGCGAGGGCTTGCTGAACGCCTAACGCCAGCGACTGCAGCGGCGGGTGTGGCACCGGCGCCACAACGACACCGGCCAGCTGGAGGCTGATCCCCGTCGGCCCCTGTCCCTCCGGCCACTCCGTCCGAGGCGTCACCGTGATGGTCGTCGGTGTGCCGCCGCGATCCACGGTGAGCTCCATCGGTCGCCCCAGATGGCGCTCCGTCTCTACCCGGAACTCGTTGAGCGCCAGGATATCCCGGCCGTCGACTTGCCGCACGACATCTCCGGCTTGCAGGCCGCCAACATCTGCCGGCGTGCCCGGCGTGACGCCGGCGATCTGGATGTTGGCCGATATGGCCTGGGGCCATCCGGTTGCGTAGGCCGTCGTGAACGCGAGGATGGCGACGATCAGATTCATCGCCGCTCCTGCGACGAGTACAGCGGCTCGGACGCGCTTCGACTGCCCGGCGAAGCTCCCCGGCGCCCGTGGGTCCTCTTCGCCCAGCATGCGCACATAGGCGCCAATGGGGACGAGGTTCAATGAATAGCGCACACCGCCGCGCACGACCGAGAAGAGGCGTGGCGGGAAGCCGATCGCGAACTCTTCGACGACGATCCCACTGCGCCGCGCCACAACGAAGTGGCCGAGCTCGTGCGCGATCATCAGGAGTGCCAGGATGGGAACGATCGCTAGGTATTCCAAAGCTCCTCCGTGACTGACAGTGACATTCTCGGTGGCGTTTGCGGCCCAATGACCGAGCCCTGACTGGATGATCCCGCGCCGACGCTCACGGCTGCAGCTCGCGGCACGTGGCGCGTGCCCATGCATCAGCGGTCAGGACCGCCTCGATGCTGTCCGCGGCCGAGGCCCACTCGTCGGTGGATCGTGAGCGCTCGGCGTATCGGTCGAGCGTCGTGGCCACCAGAGGGACGATATCGGTGAATCGGACGTCCCCCGCCAGGAATCGCTCGACCGCAACCTCGTTCGCCGCGTTCAGGACGGCCGGGTGCGTCCCGCCAGCCTCCGCTGCTCGCCGCGCCACCTCGATGGACGGGTACTTTCGGTCGTCCACGGGCTCGAAGCTGAGCATGCCCAGCCGCGCGATGTCGAGGCGAGGCAGGTCCGCGAACACCCGTTCCGGGTAGGTGAGCGCATTCGCGATGGGGAGCCGCATGTCGGGCACGGCAAGCTGCGCCTTGAACGTCCCGTCGATGAACTCGACGAGGGCGTGGATGATGCTCTGACGGTGGAGCACGACGGCTACTTGGGCGGGAGGGATGTCGAAGAGCCAGCTCGCCTCGATGATCTCGAGCCCCTTGTTCATGAGCGTCGCCGAGTCGATCGTGATCTTCGGCCCCATTGACCACGTCGGATGACGGAGCGCCTCCTCCGGCGTCGCGGTGGCGAGCGCGTGCACAGGCGTGTCCCGAAATGCGCCGCCAGATGACGTCAAGGTCAGTCCCGCGACGGCGCGCGGCTCCTCGCCCTGCAGGCACTGCCAGATGCCGCTGTGCTCGGAGTCCACCGGGACGATCGTTCCTCCACAATCGCGTGCGATGCGCATGACGAGCGCACCCGCTGCGACCAACGCCTCCTTGTTGGCCATCGCGAGGACGCGCCCTGCTTGGAGTGCCTCGAGGCACGCAGCAAGGGCCGTCAGGCCGGGGGTCGCAACGACGATGACGTCTGGCTCCGCCACCTCTACGGTCCGCCGGAGCGCATCCTTTCCGGTGAGAACGTGCGTGTCGGGAAAGTGCTCCCGCACGGGTGCCGGGTCCGCGATCCCGACCGTGGCTGGGCGCCAACGCTCGACCTGGGAGGCCAAACAGGGAGACCAACGGCCAGCGGCGAGGGCCACGACCACGAACGCCCCCGGCAGCCGCTCGAGGACATCAAGCGTCTGCGTTCCCACCGACCCGGTACTACCCAAGATGGCTACGCGCTTCACGGCGCCCCCACCGCATCCGTAGCGGTCACATACAAGTATCCCAGAAATCCGGTTACCAGCAGGCTGTCCAGCCGGTCCAGCAAGCCGCCGTGGCCCGGCATGATCCACCCGGAGTCTTTCGCCCCGAGCTGGCGCTTCACCGCCGACTCGATGAGGTCGCCCACCACGGCGCCAGCCCCGACGACGCTCCCCAGGCCGATCAACCGCAAGAGGGGTAGCGGCAGAAGCATGCTCGCCCCCGCAGCTACCACGACGGCGGCGACAAGGCCCGCTACAGCTCCTTCGACCGACTTCGCCGGGCTCACCGTCGGAGCGAGCTGGTGTCTCCCCCACCGCCACCCCACGAGAAAGGCGACAGTATCGCAGGCCCACGTGGCGGCGAGCACGAGCAGCAGCCACTCGAGTCCGTCGGGGCGCTGGCGCAGCGCGATGCCGGGCGCGAGCAGGGCGCCCACGTAGAGCCCCAAGGCCACCGAGACGCCCCAGCCCGTGAGCGTGCCGTGACGCGCCGGGGATGCCCCCAGCGGAATCGCGGTCACGAAGATGCCGAGGGCAAGGAGGAGCCAGCCGAGCTGCGGGGCGCCCGCGGCAGCAGACAGTGGGAACGCCAGCGCGGCGGCGAGCGCCGCGACAGGAGACGCCCGGTGGCCAGCACGCTGCTGAAGCAGCCAGATCTCGCCAGCGACGACGGCGGCGAGCGCGAGGATTAGGCCGCTGAACCACACCCCACCCGCGACGACGCAGGCGACTACGATGGGGATCGCGACCGCTGCGGTGACGAGGCGGAGCGTCAGCCCCGGGACCACAGGTCGGCCGTTGGGGCCTGGTGCGGCGGATCGCTCAGGCGCCGTTGCCCCCAACTCCTCGTCTCTCACTCGGTGAGCTGGGGGGAAGCCCCCCGAACCGGCGCCGTCGAAGGCCAAAGGCTCGGAGCGCCCGCGTGAACTCCGCGACGTCGAAGTCCGGCCAGTATACGTTGGTCGCCCAGAACTCGGCGTACGCTGCCTGCCAGAGGAGGAAGTTGCTCAGACGCATCTCGCCAGCCGTCCGGATGACGAGGTCGGGGTCCGGCAGGCCCGCGGTGTCGAGATTGTCGCCGATGGACTGCTCGTCGACCAATTCCGGTGGTACCCCACGCGCCACGATCCGCCGCACGGCGCGCAGGATCTCGGACCGGGCCCCATAGTTGAATGCGACATTCAGTATGAGCCGTTCGTTGTGGCGCGTCCCTTCGACCGCCCTCTTGATGCGCTGCGCCAGGACGGACGGCACACCCTCGAGCGTGCCAATATGTCGAATCTGGACGCCGTTCCGCCGAAGGTCGTCCGCCTCTCGGTCGATCACGTCGCTCAGGATCGCGAAGAGCGCGTCGATCTCCTCGTACGGCCGCTGCCAGTTCTCGGTGGAAAAAGTGTACAGGGTCAGGATCCGCACGCCGCACTCGACGCACGCCTCGATGATGGCGCGAACGGTCTCAGTGCCTGCTCGGTGCCCGGCTGCCCGGGGAAGCCCGCGCTCTGAGGCCCAGCGCCCGTTGCCGTCCATGATGATAGCCACGTGAGTGGGGACGTCGACCTGTTGCTCCAAGACCACCGGCAGCCTATTCTCAGTCCAGCGTCACACCCGCATTCCGGAGCCCGCCAGGGGCGGACTCCGGCGGGGGTTCACCTTTGGATTCCGTTGCCTCTTTTCCGTCATGCGGGTTCCAGGATCTCCCGTTCCTTTCCTTTTCCCAGCTCGTCCACCTGGGCGATGAACTGGTCGGTGAGCTTCTGCAGGCGGTCCTGCCCACGCTTCAGCTCATCCTCTGAGATACGCTTCTCTCGCTCCTCCTTGCGCAGTGCCTCGAGGGCGTCGCGCCGGCTGTTGCGTATCGCGACGCGCGTCTCCTCGAGGCGCTTCTGCACCAGGCGAGCCAGTTCGTGGCGGCGCTCATTGTTCAGAGGCGGGATGACGAGGCGAATGACCGTCCCGTCGCTGGAGGGATTCAATCCAAGGTCAGACTTCTGGATGGCCTTCTCGATCGCCCCGACTGCGTGGCGGTCCCACGGCTGGATGGCAAGCAAGCGGGGCTCAGGCACGGATATCGTCGCAAGCGTGTTGACCGGGGTCGCTGTTCCGTAGTAGTCGACCAAAAGCCGGTCCAGTATCGCCGGACTCGCCCGTCCGGTGCGAATTCCGCTCAGCTCGTGGCTCAGCGCCTGAATGCTCTTCTGCATGCGCTCCTGCGTGGTCTGGTGAACATCCTCAACCGACATCCGCCGCTCGCTCCCTTCCTCTCACGAGATGAGCGTTCCAACCTGTTCACCCTTGAGCAGCTGGACGAGATTCTGCGGAAGGCTCAGGTCGAACACGACGATTGGCAAGTGATTGTCCATGCACAGCGATAGGGCCGTGCTGTCCATGACCCCAAGTCCCTGAGCGAGGGCGTCGATGTACGTGAGGCGGTCATAGCGCCGGGCCTCGGGATTCTTGAGCGGGTCGTCCGTGTATACGCCATCAACGCGGTTCTTGGCCATGAGGAGCGCTTCGGCGCCCACCTCGAGGGCCCGAAGTGCGCCAGCTGTGTCGACCGTAAAGTACGGATTGCCGGTCCCCGAAGCGAAGATGACGACGCGTCCCTTCTCCAGGTGCTGGATAGCGGTCTCGCGGATGTACGACTCGGCGACCTGCGCCATCGTGATGGCGGACTGAACCCGAGTCTCAACATGGAGCCGCTCGAGCGCGCCCTTCAGGGCGAGCGCGTTGATGACGGTCGCCAGCATCCCCATGTAGTCGCCGGTTGCCCGGTCGATCCCCGCCAGGGCGGCCTGCTGTCCACGCCAGATATTCCCCCCGCCGACGGCGACGCCCAACTCGACGCCCAGCTCCCGGGCCCGCAGGATCTGCGAGGCGACATAGTTCACGGTGGCGTTGTCGATCCCGTAACCCGCCTCGCCCTGAAGCGCCTCCCCGCTCAGCTTGAGCAGCAGCCTGCGATAGCGCGCCGGCGGATCACTCATCGGTGGATCACTCACCCAACCCCAGCTCGTAGCGAACGAACCGCCGAACGACGATGTGCTCGCCAGTCTTCGCCGCCACCTCTGCCACAATGTCGGCTACAGTCCGGCTCGTGTCCTTGATGAACGGCTGGGCCATCAACGGGACACCGTCCGGGGCATGGCCGTCCGTCGACGGACGGTCCTCGCCATGTACGGATGGCGGGTTCATCGCCGCGACCTGCATCGCGACGTCCCGCGCGAGCGTTTGGAACTCGACGGTCCGGGCGACGAAGTCGGTCTCGCAGTTCACCTCGACGAGCGCGCCAATGCGTCCCCCAGTGTGAACGTACGCCTCGATGAGCCCCTCGGATGTCTCCCGGCCAGCCCGCTTGGCTGCCTGGTCGAGTCCCCGCTCGCGGAGGACCTCGGCGGCGCGGTCGAGGTCGCCTCCGGCTTCCTCGAGGGCCCGTTTGCAGTCCATCACGCCGGCGCCACTTCGCTCACGCAGGGCCTTGACCCGGTCGGCAGAAATCTCCACCCCCTCCTCCTTTCCTGGCTTGTGAGGATAGCGATCCGATGTTACGGGCGAGTTGCCGCTGCGTCAGAGGGCGTCACCTCGGCGCGGTCCTCGGCCGGTAGAAACGCCTCCTCGGCGGCCGCTGTGACATCGGCGGCTACCGCGGCGATCTCTTCGGCCTCATCAGCCTCGTCCTCCGGAGCCCCTTCCGCGACTGCGGTGCTCGCTTCCCGAATCTGGGTGCCCTCGGAGGCCGCATCGGCGATCCGCCCAGTGATGAGACGAATCGCCCGGATGGCGTCATCATTGGACGGGATCGGGTAGGCGATTGGCCCGGGCTCGCAGTTGGTGTCGACCATGCTGACGATCGGGATCTCGAGGCGGACCGCCTCGGCAATCGCGATGTGCTCGCGCGACGGGTCTACCACGAAGAGGGCGTCGGGAAGACGCTCGAGGGACCGAATGCCTCCCAGCAGTTTGTTCAGGCGCTCAGCCTGATCTTCGAGGTGGATAGCCTCTTTCTTGGGCAGATGCTCGAATTCGCCGGCGTCCTTCCGCTGCTCCAACTCCTCGAGGCGGCGAATCCGCGTTCGGATGGTCTGAAAGTTGGTCAACATGCCCCCCAGCCACCGTTGGTTCACGTAGGGCATGCTCGCGCGTGTCGCTTCCTCTCGGATTGAGTCCTGAGCCTGTTTCTTCGTGCCCACGAACAGGATCCGGCCTCCGTCAGCGGCAAGCTCCTTGACCCACGCCATCGCCTCATCGAGGCGGCGGACGGTCTGTTGCAGATCGATGATGTGAATGCCGTTGCGCTCCGTGAAAATGAAGGGGCGCATCTTCGGGTTCCACCGGCGCGTCTGGTGTCCGAAATGCACCCCGGATTCCAGGAGCATCTTCATTGAGACTGCAGCCACTGATTCCTCTCCTTCGTTTTGCCTCCGCCGTCTTCGTTCCGGGCGGGATCGGCCCCGCAGCCGACACGTCCGCTTCGGTCCAACGGCGTGTGAATTGATCTCGCGATCGCGGGATTATACCAGCCGGCCGCTATTCTCATTCCGCCGCGGCATCCGCATTCCGCGAGCAGGATATCTTATCGGGTGTCATCTTGAATGCCGTTTAGGGGGTTCGCCGCGCCTCGTTCACGAGGTGCTCGTCGTACGATTCGGCGAACAGGTGTGTGCCGTCTCCTTTCTCCGCGTCCCTGACGAAATACAGCCACGGGCTACGAGCTGGATCGGAGGCGGCCTCGATCGCCGCGATGCCCGGGTTGGAGATCGGCGCGGGGGGGAGCCTCCCGACTCGGTAGGTGTTATAGGGGGAATCCACTTGCAGATCGAGCGCCGTCAGGTCCCGCTTCCAGTAGCCGTTCTCCACAGACAGCGTTCCGAATGGCACCAATGCGTATGCGGTGGTCGGATCGGCTTGCAACAGCATGTCGCGCTGGAGACGATTGTGGTAAACGGCGGAGATCTCGCGGCGCTCTTGTGGTACAACGGCTTCCCGTTCAATAATTGATGCGAGCGTGATTGCCTCATGGAGCGTCAGTCCGCGCTCTTTCGTACGGATGCGCAGTGACTCATCGACGCGTCGGTTGAATTCTTCGAGGAACCTTTGCACGATGCTGTCCGGTGTGGGCTCGGAACCGAAGTCGTACGTGTCGGGAAACAAGTAGCCCTCGAATGTTGTGGCGCCGCTCGGGAGCCGGCTCGCGATGGCCGTCTTCCCCGATACGGCCTCGAGAAAGGCCGCCGCGGGGACGACACCGGCTCCGTCGAGCAGGTGAGCGATCTCCTCGGCTCGCCAGCCCTCCGGTATCGTGACGAGGTTCTCTGGCAACATCTGATCGGACGTCAGCGTCGAGAGGATCTCCCCAACCGTCATGTTTCTGCGAAGCTCGTGCTCCCCTGCCCGGAGGCTGCCGCTGACACCCTGCAGTTCGGCAGCCAGCCGAAACGTCGCGGCGGAGCGGATCAACTCCGCCTGCTCGAGATCGCTGCCGACTTGGCTGGCGGTCGCGCCAGGGACGACCGTGAAGAGGACCGGCGTCGCATCGCTGCTCACCGGCTGATCGCTCACGCCTCTGAACCGCTCAACCCACGGTCCGACCACACCGGTGCCCGAGAGGAGGGCAAACATGAGGAGGACGAATGCTCCCAGACCGATCGCTATTGGGATCGCGACGAGGCCCGCCGATGGTCGAGGTACCCCTGGAGGATGAACGCCGCGGCTACCGCGTCTCGCCGTCCTGGCCGGCCGCGGTCTTCGAGGGAGAGGGTTTTCAGGGCTGACCAGGTTGTCAGGCGTTCGTCCCACAGTTCCACCGGCACGAGCACGCGGGATGCAAGCATCTCCGCGAACCGCTGGGTCTTTCTGGTCTGTTCGGTCAGGCCGCCTGAGAGTCCGATCGGCAGCCCGACGACGATCCGTTCGGCCTGGGTCTCGCGTACGATCTGCGCGATAGCCGCGGCGTCCTTATTGTACGAGTGTCGGCGAATCGCCCCGGTCGGGGTAGCTAGGATCCTGAGCTCGTCGCTGACCGCGACCCCGATTCGCTTCGTCCCGACGTCCAGGGCAACGACCCGGCCCATGGTATCGATTTCCTGAACAGGGAGGCCCGGCGCCGGGCCTATCCCTTCGCCCCGAGTGCATCGCGCACCATGCTCTCTGCGTGTGCGATGGCGGCATCGAGCTTCTGGGGGTCGCCTCCGCCGGCTCGCGCAAGCTGGGGATTTCCGCCACCGCTCCCGCCCGCGACAGCCGCGACCTGCCGGACCAACACGACGGCGTCGAGCCCGGGCCGAATCAGGTCATCGGTCACGCTGGCCACGAAGTGCACCCGTCCGTCGACGATGGCTCCGAGTACGATGATGGTCCCGCTCCCCGTCTGACGCTGGACAGCGTCCTTCAGCCGGAGGAGGGCGTCCGTCGACTGGACGTCACCTCGCGCAGTGACCAGCTTCACGCCGTTCACCACGCGCAGGTGTTGCAACGCTGTCTCCGCGCCCACTTCCGCGAGCGCCGCCTGGAGCCTCGCATTCTCGCGGCGCGCGTCGCGGAGCTCGTTCAGGAGCCCCACGACTCGCTCGTCCAGGTGATCTACGGGTGCAGCCAGTCTCTCGGCTATGCTCCTCAGCTGGCGCCCGCGCGCTCGAGTGAGCTCGTGCGCAGTCCCGCCGGCGACGATCTCCACCCGGCGCATGCCGCTCCCGATGCCCGCCTCGGAGATGACGTAGGCAGCGCCCAGCTCACCCGTCCGGGATACGTGCGTCCCGCCGCACAGCTCCTTGCTGAACGTGCCCATCGTGACCACACGCACCCGCGAGCCATACTTCTCACCGAAGAAGGCAACGGCTCCCTGCGTCGTCGCCTCGTCATAGGGCAGCTCCTCGACCAGCACGGGCAGGTCCGCCAGGATCTGCCGATTCATGACGTCCTCGACCTCCTCGAGCCGGTCGGACGGGACTGGCCCGCCGTGCGGGAAGTCGAAGCGGGCGACCTGGGGTGCCACGAGGGAGCCGGCCTGCACCGCGCCCGGACCAAGGATCTCACGGAGGGAGCGGTGGAGCAGATGCGTGACCGAGTGGTGGCGCATGATGTCGTGTCGCCGGGCTGCGTCAACGATCGCCTCCACGGTGTCTCCAACGGCCAGCTCTCCCTCGATTAGGCGTCCCAGGTGCAGGATGTGGCCTGACTCGTCGTGCTGCGTATCCTCCACCCGGAATCGCCCGTGGGGCGTGATGATCTCGCCCGTGTCTCCGACCTGGCCGCCGCTCTCGCCGTAAAACGGCGTCTCCGCGAGGACGATGGTGCCCGACTGGCCCTCGTGGAGGCTGACGACGTCCGACTTCTCATGGTTCGCCGCCAGAATCGGGGTGCGGGTGTCCAGGCGCGCATATCCGATGAACGTCGTCGGGGGGCAGTTGCCGATGTCCATCGCCGCTCGCTCCTCACGCTTCACACCGAATCGCGCGCCGGCCCGGCTCCGTTCGCGCTGCGCGGCCATCGCGCGCTCGAACTCCTCTGCAGGCACCGTCAGCCCTTCCTCGGCGATGATCTCCTCGCTGAGCTCCCGCGGAAACCCGTACGTGTCGTACAGGCGGAACACGTGCTCGCCGGGCAGCTCGGTCGCGCCAGCGGCCCTCGCCTCCTCGATCCATCGGTCGAGCATCGTGAGCCCGGTCTGCAGTGTCGACCGGAAGCGTCGCTCTTCCACCGCGACGATCTCCTGGATGTGCGCCCCGACCGCCCGAAGCGTCGAGTGCCGGTGGCCCATGCGTTCGATAACCGCCTCCGCGAGATCCACGACGAACGGCTGCTCCAGGCCAAGGCGGTGGCCGTGACGGACCGCCCGCCGGATCACGCGACGCAGCACGTATCCCCGGCCCTCGTTCGAAGGGAGGACGCCGTCAGCCACGAGGAACGTCATCGCGCGGCCGTGATCCGCGAGCACGCGGAGCGCGTAGTCGGTGTGTTCATCCGCGCCGTACCGTGCGCCAGACAGTTGCTCCGCGCGTCGAAGGATCGGGAGGAAGAGGTCGGTCTCATAGATCGAGGGTGTCGCCTGCAGCACAGATGTGATCCGCTCCAACCCGAGACCGGTGTCGATGTTAGGCTTCTCGAGCGGTGTGCGTGTGCCGTCGGTGTCCTGGACGTCCTGCATAAAGACGAGGTTCCAGAACTCTAGGAACCGATCGCAGTCGCAGCCCGGCCGGCACGAGGGTGTCCCGCACCCAAAGGCTACACCGCGATCGAAGTACAGCTCTGTGTCGGGTCCACACGGACCGGAGCGGCCGGGTGGCCCCCAGAAGTTCTCTTCGTCGGGGATGACCCGATCGCCGGGCACGCCGACGGTGCGCCACAGCCGCTCGGCATCCTCGTCGGAGGGGTAGACGGTGACCCACACCCGCTCCGGAGGGATGCGGAATCCCGTGGTCACCAGCTCCCATGCCCAGGGGATCATGCGCTCCTTGAAGTAATCGCCGATGGAGAAATTGCCGAGCATCTCGAAGAACGTGTCGTGCAGGCGGTCGCCAACCTGATCGATGTCGGTGGATCGAAAGCATTTCTGGATGGAGCACAGGCGGCGCCCGGGTGGCTCCTGTCTGCCGAGCATGTATGGGATGAACTGCTGCACGCCCGCGGTGGTCAGCAGCACTGTCGGGTCGTTGTCCGGAACGAGGCTCGAGCTCAGAACCTCCCTGTGGCCACGCGACCGGAAGAAATCCAGAAAGGTCTCGACGACCTCCTCACTCGTCCAGCTTCGCTCATCGCTACCCTGGCTCATGGCTGGATTCTCCGGCTGGGACATATGAGTCCTGCTTCTCCCAGATCGGCTGAACCTGTGCGTACTGGTCGACAGTGATCACCATCTCGATGCTGTCGCACCAGCGACCCTGCACGAACGCCACGTTGCGTCGTACACCCTCGACCTCGAACCCGCACTTGCGGTACGACGCGATGGCGCGAGTGTTGAAGTCGTACACGCTGAGCTGCACCTTCCCCAGCGTGATGTGCTGGAAGAAGTACCCCAGAACGACGCGCATCGCGTCGGAACCGTAGCCGTGACCCCAATAGTCTTTCAGGCCGATGCCGATGAAGAGCCGGCAGGTTCCCAGGTCCCGGTAGAGCCGGTCGAAACCGAGCATGCCGATCGCCTGTCCGTCGCGCGTGCAGATGATGAACATCCCGCTCGTCGGGTCTGTCCGATACTGGTGGTACCGGCGGCGCACCTCGTCCATCGACATGCGCTTATTTGGGTCGGCATTGAGATAGAGTCCGAGCTCGCTGTCGTTCTCCCATTCCCACACGAGGGGGAGATCGGCCTCTTCGATCTCTCGCAGCGTCACGAGCGTTCCCGTGCGGACCGGGAGCATCCGCGCCTCCGCCTTTCCCGACCGGTACCGCATCCGCAGTCGTTCGTAAAGAGTCGCTTTCGCCGGCAATGGTAGTATACGTGTGTGGCGCGTTTTTCATGTCCTAATGGTTTGGGCCGCCACCGGCGCAGGAATATCGCGACTTGTCGGGGCAGTAAATGTGTGAGCGAGGCTTGCCGTGATTAGCCGTAGCGTCGCACGGATCGTGTTTTTCGTGATCGCTGTGGTGCTGGTTGCGAGCCTCGTCCTATCGACACTCCCGATGCTCGCACGGTAGATTCGATGCGCGGACGGTGTCGAGCCCGACCCGAGCGTCGGGGTGTTCGATGTACGCGATGGCGGTTCCATTGGCTCGTGCTGAGGGCATGCGACGCCCTGCCACCCGAGTTTCAGCTTCTCCTCTCGAACATCGCCGTGTCCATCGAGGAGCTGCCCCCGGGCGCGGTGCGGATGGACCATGGGATCCTCGGACTCTACGAGGGTACGCCCATCGGTGAGCGAGGGACCGGGTACACGATGGCGTTGCCCGACAAGATCACGATCTACCGGCTTCCGCTGCTGCTGAGCAGCCGCAGTCAACGAGAGCTGCGGGAGGAGGTGCGTCGGACGCTCCTCCACGAGATCGGCCATTACTTTGGCATCGGTGACGAGGACCTGCCGTACTGAGTAAATCGTGAGAATCGACATCATCACCCTGTTCCCCGAGATGTTCGCAGGCCCCTTCTCCGCCAGCATCGTTCGCCGGGCAATCGAGAGGGGGTTTGTGTCCATCGTTCTCCACGACCTGCGCGACTGGGCGCATGATCGACGGCGCACAGTCGACGACGAGCCGTTCGGTGGTGGGCCGGGCATGATCCTCAAACCGGATCCGATCTTCGAGGCGGTGGATGAGCTGCGGTCCGAGCAGGCAGAGATCATTCTCCTGAGCCCAAACGGCGATCTGTTCAATCAGGTAGTGGCTGGCGAGCTCGCCCGAGAACACCATCTGATCCTCATCTGCGGGCACTACGAGGGGGTGGACGAGCGAGTGGCAGACCATCTGGCCACCCGGGTCATCTCCGTCGGTGACTACGTACTCACGGGCGGCGAGATCCCAGCGATGGCCATCACAGATGCGGTCGTCCGCCTCTTGCCCGGTGCGCTCGGCTGCGCCGACTCGACGCGCGAGGAGGCGCACGCGGAAGGCGTGCTCGAGTATCCGCAGTACACGCGCCCGGCTGAATACCGAGGCCTGGGCGTGCCCGAGGTCTTGCGATCGGGTCACCATCAGGAGCTGGCGGCGTGGAAACGCCGCGAGGCGCTCCGGCGGACGTGGCAGCGCCGCCGCGACCTCCTGGACCCGCCGCGTCTCGCGGAGATGCAGCGCCTTGGGCTCCTGGACGCCTCTCCGTCCGAGGACGAGGGAGGACACGCGTGCGGCTGAAACAGGATCGTTACGCCGCACCGACACCCGCATACATGGCCTGTATCATGTGAGTAGCGCTCAATGCCCCCACAACACCTCGCGGAGGAACGTGCCGTTGGAAGCCTCTATTGTGATCCGGGCAAAGAACGAGGCGCGCGATATCGGGGAAACGCTCGCCCGCATATTCGAGCAGGTCGGTGTCCGCGGGCTCGAGGTGATCGTCGTCGACTCCGGTTCGACGGACGGCACGCTGGACATCGCCCGCCGGTTCCCGGTGCAGCTCATTCAAATCCTGCCCCGATCGTTCACCTACGGGCGCGCGCTGAACCTCGGTGTCCGCGCCGCGCGTGGCACATTCGTGATTAGCCTGAGTGCGCACTCGCTGCCGGCCAGTGCGACCTGGCTGGCGAGTCTGCTGTCGCCGTTCGAGGACCCAACGATCGGCGCGGTCTATGGCCGAGAGCTGCCGAGGGACAATGCCACGCTTTTCGAGCTGTTCGGTATGTGGCTCTCGGGCGTGACCAGTGCCCGGCCGCGCCGACAGGAGCTCGACATGATGTTCTCGAACCGGAACGGCGCGTTCCGTCGAGGGCTCGTTCTGGAGTACCCCTTCGACGAGACCCTCCCCGGCGCGGAGGATTTGGCCTGGGCTGACTGGATCCTGCGGGAGGGGTGGGCGATCTACTACGAACCGAACGCCCCCGTCTTCCATTCTCATGGCGAATCGCTGGGCAAGCTCGTCCGCCGCATGATGAAGGACCAGCCCACGATCTGGGGGCTGAAGCTCGGCCTCATCGGACCCCGGAAGACTCGCTGGCCGATGCCGGAGCCAACGCCTCGGCGGTAGACGTGCGCCGCGACGGGCAGGAACACATTGCCCATGCCCCGGTAGCGAGCCTGTGAATCCTCAGAATGGCAGAGCGTGCTGCTCTTCGCACCCCGATCTGTCGCTCGCTCCGAAAACACGTCCGTACGTTTCCCAAAACGTGCGGATGGAGAAGGTCAAATTCGCCGCTGACGTGCCTACAATAAGATGAGCGTCGTGTACGGCGCAGACGGCTTTTAGGGGCGCGATCGTCTCCATACGGGTCCGCACGAGGCCATCCTCATGCCTGCACGCGTCGACGTTCTCGGGCCTCGGAATGGCCGTCACGGCCTCGCCGTTCGGCGACCAGAAGACATCCGAATCCTCGTGCGCCCGACGTCGCGGCGGCCACCCAGCAGGACGGCGCTTTCGTCTCGCGGTGCGCTTGCTGTTGGGCTCGCTCTGGCGTCCCTCGCGGTTGTCGTGGCGGGAGCCTGCGTGGGCTCGGCAATGACCTCCCGGGCGGCGACGGACCAAGCGCGGGCGATTCTCTCTGAGCCGGCGGTCGTCTTTCCGGCGGCGGGGCCACTCGATGCCGGGCTTCCCCAGACGGCCACAATCTCTGCTCGTGACGGGACGGTCCTCTCCGAGATCAACGACGTGCATTTCGGCCGTCGAACCTCCGTGGCGCTCTCTGACGTCTCCCCGTATCTGATCAGAGCGACGTTGGCCGCCGAGGACCGCTCCTTTTTCCAGCATGAGGGCGTGGACACCCGTGGTGTGCTGCGCGCGATCACGCAGAACCTCACGGGCGACGGGATTCTGTCTGGCGCCAGCACGCTGGAGATGCAGCTCGTCCGAAACCTGTTCCTGCAGGATGAGCGGACGGAGCAGACGCTCTCCCGCAAGCTCACCGAGGCGATCGGCGCGATGCAGCTCGACGAGCGTTTCACGAAGGAAGAGCTCCTGGAGAGCTATCTCAACACGATCTTCTACGGCAACCGTGCGTACGGCGCCGAGGCAGCGACGCAGCAGTACTTCGGGAAGCCTGCGCGCGACCTCACGCTACCCGAGGCCGCGCTTCTTGCGGGCATCCCCCAGCGCCCCGTGACGTATGACCCGGTGCTTCACCTGGACAAGGCGAAAGCGCGGCAGGAGCACGTCCTGGACTTGATGGTCGAGGCGGCCTCTGTTACCGCGGAGGAGGCTGCGGCCGCGAAGGACGAGCGCATCGCCATCCGCCAGCCCGCGCCGCTGCCCACGCGGGCGCCCCATTGGGTGAACTACGTCCGGGAACTGGCACGCGAACGGTTCGGGCCTGAGCTGCTGTTCACCGGTGGTCTACAGATTCAATCCACGATCGATCTCGGCATCCAGGAGCTCGCCGAGCGGATCGTGGCACAGAACGAAAGCGTGCGGCAACTTGCTCGGGCTGACAACACAGCCATGGTGATCATTGAGCCATCCACGGGACAGATCCTGGCGATGGTCGGGAGCAAGAGCTTCAGCGACCAGTCCATCGACGGGCAGGTCAATGTCACCACGGCTGGGAGGCAGCCGGGGTCTGCCATCAAGCCGCTCGTCTACCTGGCAGGCTTCGAGAAGGGTCTGAACCCGGCCATCGAGGTTGTCGACGAGCCAACAGCCTTCTCCGCGCCCCCGGGTCAGCCGTCCTACCGGCCGGAAAACTGGGAGAACCGCTACTACGGACGCGTGACCCTTCGTGACGCGCTGGGGAACAGTTTGAACATTCCGGCGGTCAAAGTCCTGAAATACGTGGGCGTGCCCGCGCTCCTGGACCTGACTCGGCGGCTCGGCATTACGACGCTGGACGATTGGGACTCGCGCTGGCTCTCGCTGACGCTCGGTGGGGGCGAGGTTCCGCTGCTCGAGCTGACGGACGCCTACGCGACCATCGCGCGCGGCGGCACGCGACTGCCCCTCGAGCCATTCTTAAAAGTCGAGACGGTGCGTGGGGCCCTGACGTACGAAGGCCCGAGCGCGCCGGAGGGTGAGCAGGTGGTCGATCCCCGAAACGCGTACCAGCTCTTGCACATGATGGGCGACACGGGGGCACGGCAGGTGACGTTCGGTCCCTCGTCGCCGATCAACCTCGGCCGGCCTCACATGGTCAAGACCGGCACGACAGACGACTACCGCGACACGTGGACCATCGGCTGTGTGCCGCAGATGTGTGTCGGCGTCTGGATGGGGAACACGGACAACGACCCAATGGTCAACGTCTCCAGCTCGCTCACGGCTGGGAAGGTCTGGGTCGACATGATGAACGCGCTCATCGCCCAGTACCGGTGGGCTCCGGAGGACTTCCCGCGGCCGACCGGTGTGGTTGTCAGTCAGATTCCAAATGTGGGGAGGACGCGGCCCGGCTCCTCACGTCATGAGGACGTCTTTCTCGAAGGTCGTCAGGACCGGTTCCCGCTGGAGATGGACTGGAGGCAACCTGACTGATGATGACCGTGTCGGCCGCGGACGTACGATGCTGTGTCTGTGTCGTGGCGGCGGCGCTCGCCGTGACGGTGCTCTCGGGCTGCGCAGACGTCGCGCGGCTCGTCACGCTCGCGCCCCGGCAGGTCGCACCCGGCGGCTCGGTCCAGATGCAGGTGCAGCCTGTCGTCACGTCTGATGTTGACACCCCCCAGCTTCCACCGGAGCAAGGGAGCGATGCGTTCGACTTCGAAGCCGCCGGGACCGACGGAGAGGGGCGTCCTCTGTACCGCGTGCGCATTGGTCCTGGAGGAAGCCCGGCCGCTGTGGCACTTATGAAGCTGACGCCGCTCTTCTCCGCGAACGGCAGGGACGCCGTCCAGTATGTGTCCGACGCATACTTCCAGTCACATCCGGAGCGATCGCCCAGCACGATCCAGCCCGGGGATGAGTTCATCCTCGCGCTTCCGCCGGACACGTTCGTCGTCCGGTGGTCGGAGGAGCGTCAGGAGAACTTCGGGCACCCGACGCGCGTCCGAGAATACGTGAGCGAGCGCGGCGATCGTCTACGCTTCTACCCTGTTCAGCCGTTCCCCGTCCGATACGAGCTGACCCTTGCTGACCGGCCGGGCGCCAGTACGATTCAGTTCGATCCGGACCTCCCCTACCTGCTCACGACGGGACGGACCGATGCGTATCGGTTGACCCGGCTTATCTATCGGGTCGCGAATCCGGATATATTCCAGTTCGAGGCTACGCAGCGGCTGGTCGCGAGTGTGCGGCCGGGCGAGGCGCCGACGCTTCGAGTCGACCGCACGCGTGCGCACTTCGACCCGGTCCGCAACGCACTTCCAAACGCCGTGCAAGCAGAGCCGGTCTCTGCACCGGAACGGGCCAATCTCGTTCGGTACATGTTTTCGCCCGCTCAGGGCCTTCCTTTCGCTATGGTGGAAGACGGGCTCGGCACGCGCAATACGCTGAATGATCTCCCGCAGAGTCAGGTTTTCCGCATCGAGTACGGATGGGAGGGCGTGGTCCGCGTCTACTACCTGACGGGGCTCAATGATGCGATGGGCAGGCGCGATCCGTACATGCTTCGCGAGAATGAACGTTGGGCCGCGCTCTACGAATCTGAGGGGACCTTGGCGGATCCCCCCGTCAAGTGGGGGCAGGGTGAGCCCGCGGATCTCGAGCCGTTCCCGACGGCACGGGATCCGAATCAGCGGTCCGATGATCCATCCCGGGCGTACGACTATCTCGTCCCCGGCCGCGTCATTGTGCTGACCTTCAATCCGACCCGATTTCAATCAAACACCCGGGCGGAGGAGGAGTTCGGCACGCTGCTGGATGGCATCCGAGACCGCTACCGCCCGTACGCCGAAGAGGCGATGGATCTGGTTCAGCAGTTCCAGGCAGTGGTCGCTGTGGCATCGGAGCTCGATGACCGCCCCGCCGAGGCGTCGCCCGGGGTCCTCGACGGGATCTTGCAGCTTTTCGCGAGTGGCGGCGGAGCGGGTGGCGCCCAGCCCGGCCAGGGCGCTTAGCCGCGTCCTGACGCGAAGCATCACGCGTATCCTATGACGTATGCTTCTCCCATGGTTCAAGGGACAGCACGTGCGAGAAACTGACAGCCGGGCGCGTGCGTGGGCCGGTTCAACATTCGCGGCCCTCGCGGTGCGCGACTTCCGGTACCTCTGGCTCGGCAATTTCGCAAGCCAGATCGGTGTCTGGATCCAGATGATTGCCCAGGGGTGGCTCGCGTACGATCTCACGGGGTCGGCCACCTTCCTCGGCGCCGTCGCGGTCGCGCGAGCTGTCCCTTCTCTGATCCTCACGCTCCCGTCGGGCGTGCTGGCCGACCGGTTGGATCGCCGCTGGATGATTCTGTCGAGCCAGACCCTCTCTATGGTCAACGCCGCTGCGCTGGCATGGCTCGTGGGCACCGGGACGATTGCCCCGTGGCACCTCCTCGCCGGGAGCTTCCTCACGGGGGCTAGTCATTCCCTCAATATGCCTGCACGGCAGGCCCTCGGACCCCAGCTCGCGGGCGCCCGGCATCTGGCGAACGCGGTGGCGTTGAACAGCATCTCATTCAACACCTCCCGCGTGCTCGGTCCGTCCATCGCGGGCGTGCTCGTCGGCGTGCTCGGACTGTCGTCATGCTTTGTGGTCCAGGCTGTAGGGCAGGCGTGGGCGATCGCTTGGACCCTAGCGATCCGTAGCAGCGGCCGCGCCAGCTCGCAGCCCCAGCGGGGGAGCATCTGGACGAATCTCGTCGATGGGATCCGCTATATGGCAGGTTCGCGGGCGATCACCGGGCTGATGATCGTCGCCGCGGTCCCCATTCTTCTTGGGATGGTGTACATCCAGTTGATGCCCGTGTTCGCGCGGGATGTGCTGGGCATCGGGCCGTCGGGGTTGGCCATGCTCATGAGCGCGGTTGGGGTCGGTTCGATGGCCGGCGCCTTTCTCGCCGCGGCACTGAGCAACCACGATCGGAAGGGCCGGATTCTCGTGGCGAGCAGCGTCGCGTTCGGCGTGGGGATCGCGCTCTTCGCCGTTTCTCCGACGTTGCAAGCGGCGCTCGTGGCGCTCGCACTGGTGGGCGCTGCCCAGGCCATCGCCCTGATGATGAACCAAACGCTTCTCAACCTGATCACTCCGAACGAGTACCGAGGCCGGATGATGAGCGTGTACATGATGACGTGGAACATCGAGCCGGCGGTCTTTCTGCCGGCGGGGTGGTTGACGGACACCATCGGCGCGCCGCCCGTGGCGCTCCTCTCCGGGACGCTCGTGGTGATCACCGTTCTGGTGATCGCCACGCGTCTTCGGGAGATCCACGAAGTACGACCCGCGACCGCCTCCGCGGCTGTGGGGCACCGAGACTCCCCGGCGCCGGCGCTTGCTGTCCGCGACAGCGGGCGGGGCGCCGATCACGAGCTCCTGTCCTGAGGTCCAGACCCAAGGAGCGACTGCCCGAGGCTGGGCTCCCAATGCTCGATTGCTTCAGGAAGGATCTCGGGCTGGCGCTGTTGAGATGCACCTGTGACATGGAGTGCATCGACCAGCCTTGCCCACATCATTCCCGTTTGGCACATTCAAGCCAACGGATACAAAGGAGCTTGACGTATGCCTATGGCCATCAACGTCGGTCCACCGGTGCTAACCATCAATCAGGGAAGCACCTTCATGGTGACCGATCTGAATGGCGAGATCGCGGCTGAAAGCGAGCACGGCGTATTCGCCGGCGACACCCGATTCGTCAGTCACTTCGCTCTGCTAGCCAACGGCGAGCCCTGGAGGCGATTGACGTCGAGCCCGACTGCCTACTATGCCGCTCGCATCCACCTCACAAATGCCCTGATCGCGACTGAAGATGGCGACATCCCTGAGAGCACACTCGAGCTCGTCGTCTCGCGTTCGGCAGGTGAGGGGATCCACGAGGATCTCGACGTGACGAACTACGGGATGAAGCCTGTCCGCCTCAACCTCGAACTCGCCATCCGATCTGACTTCGCGCACCTGTTCGATGTCAAGGCACACCGATTCGTCCCCCGCGGCCGCATCGAGACGGTGTGGGACCAGGAGAGCGCCGAGCTCCGCGTATCCTACGACAACCGCGACTTTCACCGCCGGCTGATCTACCGGTCGGAGAACAGCAATTCCCGTCCGCGATACGCGAACGGACGGGTCACCTTCGAGATCGAGCTGGCGCCGGGAGCCTCGTGGCACACCTGCTGCCATTACATCCTGGAGGAGCAGGATCGCGTGCGCGCGCCCCAGCACGCATGTAACGGGACCTCCGTCGAAGGAGCCAGCGACGCGCCAGACCTTGACCAGCTCCAGCGCGAGTGGCAGGCGTGCGCGACCAAGCTCACCTCCGCCAACGACGACATCTCCCGTCTGTATCGGCAGTCCGTCGAAGACATGGGCGGGCTTCGCCTCTACGAGCACGATTTCGCTCCGGACATGTGGCTGCCGGCTGCCGGCGTCCCCTGGTTCCTCACGATCTTCGGGCGCGATAGCTTGATTGTCAGTCTGCAGAACATGCTGGTCCACGCGGGGTTCGCCCGTGGCGCCCTCAAGAAGCTCGCCGAGTTTCAGGCGACCGCGATCGATGACTACCGCGACGCCGAGCCGGGCAAGATTCCACACGAGATCCGTTTCGGAGAGCTCGCCCACTTCGGAAAGGTGCCGCACACCCCCTACTACGGTACTGCCGACGCCACTGCGCTGTACTTGATCACACTGCACGAAGCCTGGAAGTGGCTGGGGGACGACGGACTGCTGCGCGAGTACCGGGATGTCGCCGAGCGATGTCTCGAATGGATCGACCACCACGGGGACCTGGATGGCGACGGGTTCCAGGAGTATCGCACGCGGTCGACCCTCGGGTATGAGAATCTTGGCTGGAAGGACGCTGACGACGCGGTCGTGTACCCAGACGGCAGCCAGGTCAGGCAGCCCAAGGCCCTGTGTGAGCTGCAGGGCTACGTCTTCGACGCGTGGGTGCGCATGGCCGAGGTCTTCGATACGCTCGGTGAACCGCATCGCGCGGCGGCGCTGCGTGGGAGGGCGGCCGGCCTCCAGGAGCGGTTTGAAGAGCACTTTTGGTGCGAGGATGCCGGCTTCTACGCCTTCGCCCTCGACCCCGACAAGCGGCCGGTCCCCACTATCACGTCGAACCCCGGCCACCTGCTCTGGAGTGGCATCGTGCGACGCGACCGCGCGGCGCGTGTCGCGGAGCGGCTCATGCAGCCCGACATGCGGAGCGGCTGGGGGATTCGGACCCTCTCGGCGAAGAATCCCGCGTTCAATCCATTGTCGTATCAACGCGGGTCCGTGTGGCCGCACGACAACGGGATCATCGCGCTCGGGTTCAAGCGCTACGGCTTCGCGCAGGAGGCCGCCCAGATCGCCCGCGACATCTCGGAGGTTGCGAGCTGCTTCGTGAGCTACCGGCTGCCGGAGCTGTACGCGGGCACCGAGCGAGCGCCCGGCACGTTCCCGGTTCAGTACCTCGGCGCCAACGTGCCGCAGGCCTGGGCCGCGGGGAGTGTCTTCCATCTTCTGCAGGCGATGCTCGGCATTCGGGCCGACGCGCCGCACGGCCGTCTGTATGTCGACCCCCAGCTGCCCGCATGGCTACCGGACGTCGCCCTGCACGGAATCGCCGTCGCGGATGCTTCTGTCGACCTGCGCTTCTGGCGTGAGGGAGAGCGCACGCGGTGGGACGCATCCGTTCGCCGGGGCGCGATCCAGGTAGCGGAGCAACCTTGGGAGCCGGGAATCCCGCTCTTCACTGCCCGATAGGGAGATTCGCCTTCATCCGCGCGCTGCCGGCAGCGGGTCGCCATTGATACTGGGCGAGCCGCTGCCGGCGCTGTGGTAGCTCATGTGCCCGTCCTGGGCCGAGTAGGGCACGTTCAGCGCGCAAGGGAGGCCTCAACTCTCGCAGGGGTAAGGGTCCGTCCCTGGGCGAACCCTCTTACGCTCTCCCCCTGTGTGGAGGTGCGGGATCGATGTCTCCCTGCCAGCCCCTCCTCAAGTGCTACGCCTCGTATCTCGGGAAGACCTTCTTCGCCACGTTCTCGAACACGTTCTTGCGGTCCTGATCCGAGAGGGTCGGAATCCCTTCGATGACCGGCTTCAGATCGTCCAGCATCGTGCCGGTCGCTGGATCCCGGTAGGACCCGGTGCCCGGATTCTCAGTTCCGAACATGCAGCGGTCCGTGCCGACGATCCTGAAGAGCAGATCCAGCCCCTCCTGGTTGTAGAGGACCGTGTCGAAATAGAACTTCTTCAGCTGGGCGTCGAACCCGCCCTGCGCCTCGAAGTGGCGGCCGAAAAAGGCCCGATATCGGCCGACCTGGTACGGAACTGCGCCGCCGCCGTGGCTGACGATGATCTTCAGGTTGGGGAACTTGTCGTACACGCCGGCCGACACCATCGAGATGATGCACCGGGTCTCAGTCGTGATGAAGTAGTTGGAGTAGGTGTCCCACGGGTCCTTACACGACGCGGAATGGATCAACGCCGGGATGTCCATCCGAACCATCTTCTCGTACAGCGGGAACCAGTACTCGTCGCCCATGCCCGGGGCGGGATTCCCGGTGCCCTCAAACGGATCGGGGTTGATCATGATCCCGACGAACCCCTGATCGTTGACGCAGCGGTCGATCTCTTCGAACGTGTCGGTGATCGGCGATCCGGCGCACTGGGGGAGCCCCGCGACGCCGCGATACCGGTCCGGGGCGAGCTTCACGCTCGTGGCGATGGAGTTGTTGCAGGCCTCGACCCACCAATGCACGATCTTGTCCGGTTTCTCCGAGTGCATGAGCTGGAATGGCCGCGGGGAGAGAAACTGCACGTCTGTGCCCACCTTGTCGAGGTTGTTCGCTAGGTGGTTCTTGACGGCATTGGCCATCGCCTCCTCGGTGACATTCGGATTGCCCTTGCCGTGGGCGCCCCGGCCCGCGAGCAGCCCCGACTTGTACGCGTACAGGGACGGCGGAGCATTGGTGTGCCCGTGGATGTCGATGATCACGTGGGTCCTCCTCGTCCTTGATAGTGAGCTATGCGTTGGGGGACGTTATCGCTGCGGAAGATCACCGCGACTGTCCTCTCGCCGATGGTCACCTCCGAATGGAATTCGTACGGCCTCACGGAATCGAACTCCCCCTCTATCACGGCTCGTGGATCGATCGACCGTATCTCCGCAGTGACCGACCGGAATCTGAGGGGCGGAGCGCACCCACACGATATTCCTCCGTGTACTCGGTCGTCAAATCGATTCGGATCCGGCGCCCGCTGCGAGGCGCGATCAGGTGTGCTCACGTGCAGCATGCCAGAGCTGCCGAATGCCAGGCCGCTGTCCATAGGAGAGGACGCCGGCCCGGTACAGGCGCGCGGCGAGCCAGAGCGCCACGAAAGTCCCCCCGAGCAGCAGGACGAGCGAGAGCCCGACCTCCCAGGCTGCCGCGTTCCCGACGAGGATCCGAATCGGCATGATGAAAGGACTGAAAAACGGGACCTGCGAGATAATCCTGACCCATTCGCTGTCGAGCGAGCTGGTGGCAACCCACGACACGCCGTATCCCGCCACCGCCAACCACATGACCGGCGTGAGCGCCTGCTGAAGGTCCTCCTGACGGCTCACGAGTGAGCCGACGCCCGCGAACAGGACTGCGTACAGCAGAAATGCGGTGATGAAGAAGAGCGCGAACAGTCCGACGTCGACCACGCTCAGGCTGGGCAGGCTGAATATCGGGCTCGCGTTCCCGCCCAATATCTGAACGAGAGGTCCGGAGGCGACATAGCCGGCGGTGGCTGCCGCGATGACGACGGCGAACTGCGTAAGCGCGGCGAGGCTCGTGCCCAGCACCTTTCCGGCGAGGAGCTGGAATGGAGTTGCCGCCGTGACGAGCAGCTCCATCACGCGGCTGCTCTTCTCCTCGGCGACGCTCTGAGCGATCCAGGAGCCATAGGTGACGATCGCCACGAAGGCGAGAACGATCAGTCCGATCGCCACGACGACGACACCGACGCCCCCGGCCTCGTAGATGTTGCTCCCGCTGCCGTCACCACCGAGCTCGATCGCCTCGAAGCTGGGTGGCCGGAAAACTCCCGCCTGCTGTCCGGGGTCCAGGCCTGCCGCAGACAGCCGGTCGGCGATGGTCAGCGCGCTCGCGCCCTGCTGGATGAGCAGCCTCGTCGGGTCGGTCGCGTCGTCAGCGCTGACGTATCGAAATGCGAGCGTGCCATCGGATCTGCGGTCGATGGTGAGCAGCCCGTGCAGCTCGCCACGCGCGACCTGAGCCTCCGCCTGCCGAAGGTCGTCGACGCCGACGATCTGGGCCTCGGGCGCGCCAAAGACACTGACGTTGCCAGCCGCGCCCCCCAGAAAGACACCCTGGATCGCCTGAATCGGATCCTGGTCCAGCTGCGCCCCGCTGTAGATGGCGACTCGGTCGGGGTCGTCGCGCGCGATTGCGCCGATCACCGCGGGTGCCAGCATGCCGGCCGCGAGCAGGACGGCGAGGAGCACGGTCCCGATGACAAAAGCGCGGCTGTTCACCCGCACCCGGTACTCGCGGTCCATGATGAGGAGCGCATTCGGCAGGAACTGGTTCATCGTCGGTCCAGCTCTGGGACCGATCTTGCGCCGGCGGGCAGTGCCGCTCGCGCAAGATGCGTCTCCGTCTCATCGACGGCGCTCCGTCCCACGTACTCGACGAAGACCTCCTCCAGCGATGGGTCAGCGATCTCAAAGCGTGTCACGCGAACGCCGCGCTCGAGGGTCGCGTGCAAAATCGTATGCGGGTCGATGCCGTCTCGAACGTTCAGCTCGGCGTAGTCCTCACGCTGTTGGCTCAGGCTCACGCCCGGCAGGTCGGGAAGCCAGGCCCGGCCCTCCTGCGACTCGGTCGCGAGGCGGACGAGCCGGCGACCCATTGAGCGTTTCACGTCGCGCACTGCACCCGAGACGAGCAGGCGTCCCCGATCGATGATGGCGATCGCCTCGCACAACTCCTCCACCTGCTCCATCTGGTGCGTGCTGAAGACCAGTGTTTTCCCGCGGTCGCGCATCTCCAGGAACGCCTCCTTGAGCAGGCGTGTGTTGACCGGGTCGAGCGCGCTGAACGGCTCGTCCATCACCAGGACATGCGGGTCGTGCAGGATCGCGGCCAGAAACTGGATCTTCTGCTGGTTCCCCTTGCTCAGCTCCTCGACCTTCCGTTCCGCATACTCCGGGATCCTGAAGCGCTCGAGCCAGTATCGGATCTCCGTCTCCGCGGATCTGCGGCCCACGCCGTAGAGCGCTGCGAAGAATCGCAGCTGCTCGACGACCTTCATTCGCGGATAGAGCCCACGCTCCTCGGGGAGGTAGCCCCACGTGCGCCGCGGCAGTTCGGTGTTGGATGCTCCACGCCACGTGATCGACCCCGCGTCGGGACGCAGTATGTCCAGGATCATCCGCATGGTGGTCGTCTTCCCAGCGCCGTTGGAACCGAGAAAGCCGAAGATCCGACCAGGCTCGATCGCGAACGACACGTTGTCGACCGCGCGGATTTCGCCGAAGCGTTTGCTGATGGAATCGACGACGAGGCTCATCTGCAGTCCGGAGGTGAGTTCGGGTCCACCAGCGAGTGTAACGCATCGAGATCAGGATGCGGCCTTGCTTGGTAGTGTTCTTGCTGATCCGCGTCGTAACAGTCCGGGCCGGCGACCGACGAGTCGCCCGCGCTCGCACGGTCGCATGTCTCGTCCGTGCCCGTACCGACACGCTCGACATTCGATGGCGTCATGTTCCACAGCTTGCGCCGGCCGTCGCCCATCGGGCCACAACACCGGACCGAGGCGGGTCGATCGCGCGTGAGTTGACACAAAGTCAGGAGCGCCGTATATTGTCGAATGGTAACGATTCGCAAATCCCCCCGGTTACAGTTCCAGATCATTTCCGAACAGGGCGGGGCCGCGGTTCCGGCTTCCGTTGCTGGCTCGACGAGGCCCCGTGGAACCAGCTCCATGGGCCGAGGTGGGAGACGTGGCGGCTGCAACTCTGTCACCCACGCGCGCGCTGCGCCCGCCGCGGCGCCTCCCCTGGCGCGCGATCTTCGGCGTGTTTCTGCTGCTCCTGGCCACGGGCGGCTCGATCGCATTCTGGACCAGCTCCTCAGACACGCGGGCCGTGCTTGTGGCCACGCGGGAGGTGCCCGCGGGCGCCGTGCTCAGCGCCGCGGATCTTGCCGTGGCTCAGGTGCAGGTTGATGACGCGATCTATCGGGCGGTCGTGCCCGCCGACGAGCTGGCGGTGGTTGTGGGGAAACAGCTTGCTGAACCGCTCCATCCCCAGCAGATGCTCGTTCGAGCGCAGGTATCGACCCGCTCGCTCCTCGGTACGGGCGAGCTCGCGCTGACCATCCCCGTCACTCCGGAGACGGCGGTCGGGGGCGCATTGCGCCCGGGTGACGCGGTGCAGGTACTGCTCACCGTCGATAAGGGGACTCCGGAAGCCCGGACCATCGTCGTGCTCCCCCGCGCCGTCGTGTACGCCATCGGCCACGAGGAGCGGACCACTTCCGTGAACACCGGGAGCCCCGACCGTCTCACGGCGCAGGGGCCGGCACGGTGGCTCACGCTGGTTGTGACTGATGAGCAGGGCGTGCGGCTGGTGCAGGGAAGGTGGGCCGGAGAGCTCGACGTCGCGCTGCTGCCCGCCGAGTCCCAGTAGGCGGAGAGCAATGTGGGATCCGGACACCGACAGAGCGGACAAGTCCGGGCACCGAGTCGTGGACGTGACCAACAGGATGGTTCGGCCGATTCGGCTTGCCGTCGGCCTCGGTAACCCAGATCGGGAGCGTGCGCTCCTGCCCTGGCTCGTCGAGTCAGGCGAATTCATCGTCGCCGAACGCCCGCTCACCGCGGAGCAGCTTCTCGCGTGCCTCCAGCGGGAACAGGTCGATCTGGCTCTCATATCCCGCGACCTTCATCGGCTGACCGATGCGTCATTGCGTGATCTGGCACGCACGCGCGTCCCGCTCGTCCTGCTGCCGACCGTCAGGGATGATCCCGATTGGCGAGAGGTTCCCGGCGTCGTCGTCGCGCCAGACACCGACGTCGAAACGGTCCGGAACGCACTGCATGCGGCGCTTCGTGGCGAGCGACCGGTGTCGCATCCGTTCATCGACCCACTCGACGTCGATCCTGCCGAGCCAGCGAGCGCCGCCGAGATGTCTCCAGCGCCAGCCGCTGTCATCGCGGTTGCGAGCGGCGCCGGAAGCCCCGGCCGAACGACGGTCGCTCTCAATGTCGCCGTTGCACTGGGGGCTGTTGGCCCCACGGTCCTCGTGGACGCTGATCTCACCGCGCCGAGCCTCGCGGCTTTCCTCGACGCTGACCCCACCCGCAACCTGTACATGCTTGCGCACGCCGAGCCGGAGACGCCATCCGACTGGGAGCGCGCCATCGATCGGGAGACGCAGCCGCTGGGGCTCCACGGTGCGGGGACCGCGGTACTCTGCGGGGTCCCCAAACCGAACATGTGCCCAGCGGTCTCTCCCCGATTCTTTGAGCAGCTCGTGACGGAGCTTCAGGCGCGCTACCGCTACGTGATTCTCGATGTCGGCGCTGAGCTGATGAGCGCTGATGCCGCAGTGCATCGCGTCGCGGTTGGCGCCGCACAGCAGATCCTCCTCATTGCCGGGGCGAACCTCGTTGGGCTGGCCCACGCTTGGAACGCCCTTGACGGCCTGAAGAATCGACTGGGTGTCAGCGTGGACCGCGTCGAATTAATTATCAACGGCCACGACCGCCGCTATCACCACGATGTGACCGAGATCGAGTGGGCGCTCGGTCTCGTAGCTGCAGCAGTGATCCCCTACGACCACGACGGAGTCGAGCGGGCACTGCTCGCGCAGCGTCCCCTCGTTCTGGATCGCCGCAGCCGGGCGGCGCGCGCCCTCCTCGATCTCGCCGCGTGCCTGCATGGAACCAGCACCGGGCAGGCACCGAAGGCGTCCGACGGCAGAGGGGTGCGCTGGCTCATGTGGCGCGCGCTCTCGCGCCTCTCCTGGCCGCGACGTGCCGGTGCGAAGTCAAACACATTGGCACGCGCGCGGGATGGCGACGAGCGTGCCGAACTCCGCTGAGTTTGCGCCCGTGGGGGCCATGGATCGGGCTGCCGAGCGCGCGGTCCTGGAGGACGTTCGGGCTGCAGTGAGCCGACTTCTCGGGGAACGGCCCGCCACTGCCGGGCTGACGGCCGACGCGGACGAGGAGGAGCGCATTCGCGCGCTAATTCTCGAGCATGTGGCAAGGTATCAGCGCCGGGCGGCCATGACCAACGCCCCGCTCTTCGCCAACGCCGACGCCGTCGCGACTCGGCTCTTCGATGGAATCCTGCGGCTGGGCATCCTTCAGCCGTTCATGGATTCACCGAGCATCGAGGAGATCATCTGCAACGGGCCGAATCGAATCTTCGTGATCGAGGACGGCAAGAAGCGCCTCCTGCCCGATCTGTTCTTCGACGACGATGAGGAGCTACGTCAGCTCGTGAAGCGCCTGATCGGCCCAATCGGGCGGCGCCTCGACGAATCCTCACCCATGGTGGACGCTCGTCTTTCAGATGGCTCGCGGCTCAATGCCGCAATTCCGCCGGCGACGACTCGCTGGTGCAGCCTGACCATCCGCAAGTTCATTTTGCGTGCCCACTCGTTGGACCAGCTCGTCGAGTTGGGAACGCTGACGGCCTCGGCCGCCCAGTTCCTCGACGCGGCGGTCCAGGCCGGGGTCAACATCCTGGTGAGCGGGAGCACCGGTGCGGGCAAGACGACGCTCCTCAACTGCCTCGGGGCGTCCATCGCGTCCACGGACGAGCGGGTCGTCACGGTGGAGGAGGTCGCCGAGCTCCAGCTGGAGCGGCAGCTTCCGGACTGCGTGGCGCTCCAGGCGCGCGCCGGGAACATCGAGGGGGTGGGGGAGATCCGGATCCGTGACCTCGTGCGAAATGCGCTGCGGATGCGGCCGACGCGAATCGTGGTCGGCGAGGTTCGTGGCCCGGAGGCGCTGGACATGCTCCTGGCCATGAACACCGGCCACGATGGATCGCTGACATCGATCCACGGAAACTCCCCGCGAGATGCGCTCGACCGGCTGTCGACGCTCGCGATGATGGCCGAGGAACGACTTTCCGGCGAGGCGCTGACGAAGATGGCCGCCCGAACCATTGAGCTCGTGCTCCAGGTCCGGTTCGAGCCACGCACGGCGAGGCGGCGACTGGTGAGCATCTTCGAGGTCACCGGTCTGGAGAGCGATGTAGTGTCCGGTCAGGAGCTCTGGCAGGTCGACGCGGCGCGCGACCGCCTGGTGTGGTCGGGCGTGCAGCCACGCTGCCTCGCGAAGATCGCTGCCAAAGGCGTGGCGTACGCACTGCCGCCCGCCGCGGAGGTGACGGGATGAGCTCCCAGGGATGTTGACGAGAATGTCCGTCGACCGCGGCCTTTCGGGTCGCAGGTAATCCCCGGGAAACGCCCAGGTCACAGGTGGCGACTACAGTGAGATCGGAGCTCAGCGCACGGAGGAGGTGCCAGGGGTGATTCCGCTGTTTCTGTCAACCGCGTTCGGGATCGGGGTGTACCTTCTGTATGAAGGACTGACCAACCCGGGCTCGACCCCAACGACGGCCCCGAGGATTCGCGGCGTCGAGGGGTTCCTAGCGCGGGCCGGGATTTCGGACGTGACGGCGCGGGAGTTCATCGCCTTCTCGCTGGCGGCCGGCGTATTGGTAGCCGTGCTCGCCCAGTTCGCTCTGGGCTGGGCGCTCGTGAGCCTGCTCGCCGGCGCGCTCGGCGCAGCGATGCCGTGTGCGTATTATGTCCAGCGTCACGAGCGGCGGCGAGCGGCGGTTCAGACGGCGGTTGTCGAGGCGACAGCGCAGCTGCGCGATGCCATTCGCACGGGACTCTCGGTGCAGGAGGCGATAGGTGGGCTCGTCCGCACGGGGCCGGAGATCCTCCGACCGGAGCTTACGCGCATGGTGCGCGAGGCCCGCGTCCTGGGATTCGAACGTGCACTCACGGCAATGCGGGAGCGAACGGCCGATCCGGTGTTCGACGTGGTGACCGCTGCGCTCCTGTTGAACGACCGTCTGGGTGGACGCAATGTGAGCCAGGTGCTAGACCGTCTGACCCAGGCGACCCGCGGCGAGCTGCGTGTCCAGCAGGAGCTGCGGGCAATGCAGGCACGAAACGTCCTCTCGGCCCGGATCGTCGCCGCGGTGCCGCTGGTCCTCGTCGTCGCGATTCGCCAGTTGAATCCGGCGTATCTCGCCGTTTTCAGCGACTGGCCGGGCCAGGTGCTGCTGGCCGGGTGCACGGTCAGCATCGTCGTCGGCTACGCGGGCATGCTCTGGACCATGCGGCTGCCGGGTGAACGGAGCGTGTTCCGACTATGAACCCGAATGTGGTGGCCATCGATCTCGTTGCCCTGGACCTTCGCGTGCTCCTCTGGCCCGCGCTCTTTGCCCTTGGCGCCTACCTGCTGCTCAGCGCCACGCCCATCGGACGGCACAAGCCTGAGCTCGCGGAGCGACTGCGTCGTCTCGACGTCGACGAGCGGATGCGTGAGGAGGTGGGTCGAGGCGAGGCGCGCCCAATCTTCGCGTCACGCCTGCTTGAGGGGATCCTGCGTCCCGTTCTCGACGACCTCGGGCGACTCCTCCGCTCGGCACTCGGCCGGCTCGGGCTGGCTGGCGGCGTCGATCTCGAACACAGACTGCAGGTCGGACGCCCCGGTGTCGAGCCGGCGCAGTTCTTCGGCGAAAAGGTAGCGGTCGCGCTCGTGGGACTCACGGTATTTCCGGTGATGAATGTCCTGGGGATTCACCCGTTTGGAAACTGGCCGTTCTGGCTGTGGGCCGTCGGGTTCGCGGTCGGGTTCCTGGCGCCGAACTGGCACCTTGAGCGACGACTCGCGTCCCGCCGGACGCGCGTCATGATGGAGCTGCCAACCTTGCTGGACATGCTGACGATCGCCACGTCGGCCGGCTTGTCCCTTGAACAGGCATTCAGCGATGTCGCTCGCCAGGCTCAGGGGCTCGTCGCGCAGGATCTCCAGCGGGCAGTTCGAGAGATGGCCGTGGGGCAGCGATCGGTGGCTGACGCACTGGAGATGCTGGCCGAGCGCAACGGAGTGCCCGAGCTGAAAAGGCTCAGCGGCCACCTGCGGGCTGCGCACGAACAAGGTGTTCCCCTCGTGCAGGCACTCACCACCCAAGCGGAGGCGCTCCGCGATCAGAAGCGGCTCCGCATCGTCGAGGAGGGCAACAAGGCGACCGTACGCATGATCCTCCCGGTGGCGCTGTTCATTCTGCCGGTGCTGTTCGTCGTCCTGCTGGTTCCGGCGGCGGTGACGCTGATGCGCCTCGGCGGATGAGGCGCGGCAGGGCTGAGCACAAGAGAGCAAAAGAGAGAAGGAGGGTACGAACATGGGGCCACAGATGATTCCACACCACCTGAACGCGGCACTTGTGCGGGTGACGCGCCTGGCGCATCGAGTCGATTTCCGCCATGCAGGCCAGTCGATGGTCGAGTACGCGATCGTCGCGGCTCTCGTTGCCATCGTTGCGATCGTGGCGGTCACGGCACTCGGAGAAGGCGTGAGCAACGTGTTTTCCAACATTCTCGGCAAGATCACAGGAATCTCCGCGTAATGTCGCGACGCAACTTTCGTGCGGTCTGGGCGCGCGCTCGCTGCGAGGAAGGGCACGCCCTCATCGAGTCAGCGATCGCGTTCCCAGTTCTGCTGATCGTGGCAGTCGGGCTCGTGCAGTTTGCACTATTCACCCATGCCCAGAACGTGGTAATTGGGGCCGTCCAGGACGGGGCCCGGGTTGCCGCCGCGGAGGGACGGACGCTGCCCGAGGGAGTTAGTCACGCCGAGGCCTTGCTGCGGGCGGGCCTCGGCGCCTGGGCCTCCGAGTTTGCCGTCAGCGGAATCGACGCGGGAGATGCCGTCGTCATCGAGGCCCGGGGCCGTCTGCGCGCGATCATCCCCTGGGTCGCGGAC
>WHTR01000229.1 GCA_009377635.1 Chloroflexota bacterium | reverse complement strand
GAGAACAGCAGCCGCACCTGGTCGGCATCGGCGGGAAGGAACAGGTTCCAGGACTGCTGCGCCGCCAGCCCCGAGGGCTCGGCGACGTAGATGCCAGCGCCCTTACGCACAGACACGCGGCCCAGCGCCGCCAGAACCTTCAGCGCCTCGCGGGTGACTGTGCGGCTCACCTCGAGCAGCTCCGAGAGGTCCTTCTCGGTGGGCATGCGGTCACCCGGCCGCAGTCGCTCCTGCGCGACATAGCTGAGGATGCGTTCGGCGGCGATCTCGTACCCCGGTCGATAGGGCGCAGTGCCTCCGGCATCGTGTTCGGGGCTGTCCACGCGTCCGGAAGTCTCGGGCATGAGGCGACATCCTCTCCTGCTTCTGCACTGGAAGTGCATCTTACATCCACTGATCGGAGTATAGATCTGATCTTTATAGGCGAATAGATACCATCTATTTTCCTCCTTAAGCTCACTTTCAGTCTCTCAGTGCCTTGACGTGCACTCGATGCCTGCCTAGCGTAGGGACAACTCGGTCGGTGTCATGGCAATGACACGAACCCCAGGGAGATATCTCGACAGTTGCATCTGCAGTATAGATGCCATCTATCGACGCCCCAGGTGGCCAGATGACGAGGGAGTGCATCGATGACCGCAACGAAGGCCCAACGAGGTCGTGGCCGGCATGCGTGGGTATGTAGTGGCTACGCGGGCGCTTTCCTCGCCCTGGTTCTGTCCGGATGCACGGCCCCCGGCGCCGCCGACGACGATGACGGCACGGAGGGCAGTGCTATCACCGTGTGGGTCGACTCCACCCGCACACCTGGGGTGGAGAGTTTCATCGAGGAGCATCCAGACGTCGACGTAAAGATGACGACGATTCCGAGCGATCCGGGCTATGTCCTCACGCAGGTCTCCCTCGCCAACCAGGCGGACAAGGGCTGGCCAGATGTCGTCTTCCTCAACACGCCTGAGGATGTGGCCTCGTTGGCCGATGCGCAGTTCGACTACGCGCAGCCGCTGGACGACCTCGTCGATAGCAATATCCGCGACAACTTCGTGAAGGGCTCCCTGTCAGGATGCACGTTCGACGACGCCGTCTACTGCCTGCGCAACGACATCGGCCAGACGGTGCTCTGGTACAACGCGACCCTGATGAAGAAGTTCGGCTACGAGATCCCCACGACCTGGGCCGAGTACGGCGAGCTGGGTGCGCGCGTCGCCGAGGACCACCCCGGCTACATCATCGGCGACCTCAACGGCAAGTGGGGCGCTGGAGTCTACTTCGAGTCCAGCGGCTGCCCCACCCGCGAGGTTATCGACCTGAGTACGGTGCGGATCAACGCGTCCGACGCGAAGTGCGCCCGAGTGGCCGAGCTCCTCGACCCGCTGCTGAAGAACGGTTCGGTCTCGACGCTGTCGCCGTCGGACCCAGCGTTCGCCCAGATCGGCCAGCAGAACCGGATCCTCATGCTCCCGGCAGCTTCCTGGTACGGAGACCACCGGTTCAAGGCGGCCTACGAGAGCCCCTCCGGCCAGATCGCGGCCGCGCCGATGCCGACCTGGGACGGCGAGGACGTCGCGTACAGCGGGTCGGTGGGCGGTGGAGCGTTCGTCGTCTCCAAGCATGCTCGGGATAAGGAGGCTGCGGTCGAGCTCGCCGTCTGGATGACGACCAACGTCGAGCATCAGAGCGAGCAGCCGACTTATCCCGCGTTCGCGCCCGCAGCCGAGGCTTGGGGCGAGGCGAAGGCGAAGGACACGTTCTATG
>WHTR01000228.1 GCA_009377635.1 Chloroflexota bacterium | reverse complement strand
CAAGTACCGAACCATGGAAGAGATGGTCGCGGCCGTCGCGGCGGCCCGTGTCGACTTGATCACGGTTGCGCTGCGCCGAATCGACTTCGATGACCCGGGCAAGAAGACGATCCTCGATTACATCGACTGGACCACGTACCGCGTCCTTCCGAATACCGCCGGCTGCCAGACTGCCGAGGAGGCGATCCGTGTCGCCCGTCTGGCGCGATCGATGGGGCTGTCCGACTGGATCAAGCTCGAGGTCATTCCGGATGCGAAGTACCTCCTCCCTGACCCGGTCGAAACGCTCGAGGCGGCGCGCGTCCTCGTCAAAGAGGGGTTTGTAGTCCTCCCGTACATCAATGACGATCCCGTCCTTGCCAGGCGGCTGGAGGATGTCGGCTGCGCGACCGTCATGCCGTTGGCCTCTCCCATCGGGTCCGGCCAGGGCATGGTGAACTTCGAGCAGATCAAGATCATCATCGAACAGTCGCACGTACCAGTCGTCGTCGATGCGGGGCTCGGGGCGCCATCCGACGCATCGTTGGCCATGGAGGTTGGCTCGGACGCGGTCCTGGTGAACACCGCCATCGCCCTCGCCGCCAACGCGCCGCTCATGGCGGACGCTATCGCCGACGGTGTGCGCGCCGGTCGCAAGGCGTTCCTGGCCGGCCGCATCCCGAAGAAGGCATACGCGAGCGCCAGCAGCCCGCTGGAGGGCGTCGTCCGGTGAACCGTGGCAGAGGGCACGTACCGGAATCTGCACTCCTACCCTCCTCCCAGCTCTCCCGGGTTCCTTCGCCATCGGCCGTCCTGCCCCATCCCATCTTCTGCCTGATCACCGATCGCGCGCTCGCTGCTCCTCGACCCTTGGGGGAGGTTGTGGACGCGGCAGTGGCTGGCGGCGTGAACATGGTCCAGCTCCGCGAAAAGGACGTGCCGACGCGCCTCCTCGTGGATCTGGCAGCCCGACTGCGGGATGTGACCCGCGGGCGTGCCCTCCTGCTTGTGAACGGACGTGCAGACGTGGCGTTCACCGTCAACGCGGATGGCGTGCACCTCCCGTCGGATGGCATGCCGGCGGCCGGCGCGCGCATGTGTCTGGGCGGGGCCGCGCTCATCGGTCGATCAGTCCACAGCGTGCCGGAAGTGGCGTCGAGTGCGCGCGCCGGCAGCGATTATGTCGAGCTTGGGACGGTCTTCCCGAGCCGTTCCCATCCAGGCGGAGCGACGCTCGGAATTGCGGCGATTCGGGCGGCGACCGACTTCGGCGTGCCGATCGTCGCGGTGGGGGGGATCAGAGCGGATAACGTGGGGCCCGTAATCGAGGCTGGGGCAACCGGGATCGCGGTGATCTCCGCGGTCATTGCGCAGGCAGACCCGCGGAAGGCCGCACGAACGCTGTGGGAGGCATTGCTGGCGGCGGGGGACCGTCAACCTCCGTCCCGCGGCGAGGTCGCCGAACGACCCATGCGCCGTCCGTCGCCAGGACGGCCCCACGCTGTGCACGGCTGAGGACGCCATGCGGCTGACGGTGAATGGGAAGCCGCGGGACGTCGACGCGGCACGGACGATCGCCGAGTTCCTCCACGCGCACGATGTCAATCCCCAGCTCGTGGCTGTCGAGCACAACGGCCGCATCGTTCGGAGAGAGCAGTTCTCGGACATTGAGCTGACCGAGGGCGATGCCCTGGAGATCATCCACATGGTGGGTGGCGGCTGATCCAATTAAACGGAATCCAAGGTGAAACCCGCATGATGGCGTGCCTCCGGAATGCGGGTGT
>WHTR01000227.1 GCA_009377635.1 Chloroflexota bacterium | reverse complement strand
GGCGCTGCCGTAGGCGTACTGGGCACGGATGCCCGACTCCTGCAGGGCGCGGATCGCCGCGTCGGGGTGCTCGGGCGTGTTGTTGATGTGCGACCAGTCCACGAGCGTCGTGATACCGGCATTGATGCACTCGAGCGTCCCGGCGAGGTTGCTGGCGTACACGTCCTCGGGCCGGTAGATGGGTGCGAAGGTATCGAGCACCTCCACGAAGTAGTCGTCCAGGGTGGCGTTGGGCGCGCAGCCGCGGATGGCCGTCTCCCAGGTGTGGCGATGGGTGTCCACGAAGCCGGGGATCACGATGTTGCCGGTTGCCTCGAGTACCTCGGCGTCCGCCTGGATGTCAGGGCCCACCTCGGCGATCGTGTCTCCGTCGATGAGGACGTCGCCCCGCGGCAGATCCCCCAGTTCGGGATCCATCGTGAGCACCGTGCCGCCACGAAGCAACAGTCGTTCGGCCATCTCCCATCCTCCTTGATCAGCGCGGTCGAGGTGATGCCGACTGAACAGCCTTCCGTTGGCGCGGGAGGGCTGCGTCGTGGGTCGTCGCCGCGGTACGAGCCGCACACCCCGGCCCTCCCGGGGCGGACGCTGTCGCCCCCATCCTGAGCCGCTTCCGCCTGACGGGAGCCCATTTCGCATCCGGCGCTGAGCAACCAGTCCGCTGGACCCCTCTGTGCACCAGGACTATATGGTGCACTGTGACACTGCACAAGAGCCGAAGTCTCGGCCTCGATGCCTCTGGATCTCGGGTCATCCAAGCTGCGCCCAGAAGCGCTGAAGCTCGGCAAGCAGCGCGTCGGGGGTCTCCATCGGCGTGGTGTGGCCTGCTCCGGTCAGGATTCGCAGGCTTGCGGAGGGCGCGCGTGCAACCATCGCCCGTGCCAACGCTGGCGGCACGAGCGGATCCTCCGCACCGATCACTACGAGCGTGGGTACGGTGAGGGTCGCCATGACGTGCATGCGGTCCGGCCGATCTCGCATACCTCGTAGGGCGGCCACCAACGTCTCGTAGGGCACCTCCTCCATCATCGTGCGCAGGCGGGCGGTGATGAAGCCGTCCGCGGCGATGGAAGCGAGTTGGGGGACGAAGGCACTGGCAAGCGCGGCACGCCCCTCGCGCAGGAGCAGGTCGATGAGCCGGTCGCGCCCGGCGCGCTGGTCCTCGGAGTCCCCGTTCGCCCGGGCGCTGAGCAGCGCCACCGAACGGAACATCTCGGGATGACGCTCCCACAGGGCCAGGAGTGCGAAGCCGCCCATGCTGAAGCCCGCGACATCGGCGGACTCCGCCCCCAGGCCACGAATCACGCGGGAGAGATCGTCAGCCAGTCGCTCCATGGACAGGGAGGAATCCCTCACCGGCGTGGAATGACCGAACCCGCGCAGATCGATGGCGACGTAGCGCCGGTCGGAGGCGCGAGCCTGTAACTCGTCCCACAGCCGGTGATCGAGCCCGAACCCGTGCACGAGGAGCGTGAGCGGGCCTGAGCCCCACTCCCGATAGTGCAGACACCCCTGCTCGACGTCGATGAATGGCACGGTCGCGACCAGTCCAGGGGGTCAGCGCTGGTCGATGTTCGGATGCCAGCGCTCGAGGCGCTCGATGACGGACTCGTGATAGATGGGCGGGGGTGGCGCACCGCCGCCGAGCAACGCCAGAAGGTAGGCGTCCTCCGTGCCCGCGTTGCGGAAGCCGCGCATCACCGGCGCCGGCACCGAGACCGCATCCCAGCGCTCCAGCAGCACCTGCTCCTCGGCATGGGGTTCGCCCCAGTACACGATCCAT
>WHTR01000226.1 GCA_009377635.1 Chloroflexota bacterium | reverse complement strand
CGCAGCGAGGCCTGAGCTCACGCGAGCGTGAGCACCTCGTCGGCTCGGATGTGGGTGTGACTCGCGTTCGTCGGCTGTTGGAGCGGAAGCTCGCCGAGCAGCGCGCATTGGAGGAGTGACGACAAGGGAGGGAACGCCGATGCTCGACCTCGCACAGGCTCGCCGGCAAAGCGGTTCGCCAGCTCCTCTTTCATGATGAGCACTGACTCTCACCGGACCTCAATACTTCCCAATCTTCTCGTGACGGCGTGACCTCTTACGCGGCCCAGTACCACTCCCAGATCTTGAACAGCGTGTCGGAGTTGCTTCCGGTGCGCAGCTGAGGGCCAATGAGACCGGTCCGGTAGGGGGTGACGGTGGGCTGGTAGTACATGGGAATGGTGGGGATGTCTTGGGTAAAGATCTTCTCCATTTGGGCTAGGAGCTGGACCTGGCTGGGCTGGTCCAAGGTCTGGGCATAACGGTCCCAGAGAGCGTCAAAGTCGGGATTGGAGTAGGCGCCGCGGTTGCTGCCTTGCCAGCGATTTTCCGGACGACTGATCCCCGCGGTTGTCAAGTTCCTGTCCATGCCACGCTCGAATCCCCCGGTTCCAGTCAGCTGCATGGTCCCGAACGACGCTCGAACTTGACCGTCGCCGAACAGGGAGCTGGCAATGATGCGCCCGGCCGCATTGAGCCCGAGCTGCCGATAGCCATCGACGACGATGGTGTTCTCGGATTCCCAGGTAGGATTGGCAAGACCCATGATCTCCAGCGAAAACGGCGCTCCGTCCAAATCGACGTAGAACCCGTCAGATCCCCGGCGCAATCCGATCTCTTCGAGGAGCTGCTGTGCGCGCCGAGTGTCGTACGCGTATTTGCTGATAGAAGGCTCGATGGAAGCATAGTAGGTCGCGCGAGGGGAAAGGATTCCATCAGTGACCAGACCGGTGCCTCCCATCAGTGCGTCATTGAGTCCGTTCTTGTCCAATCCATGCGCCAATGCCCGACGGAAGCGCACGTCTAACTGGAGCGGGGTCGACATCATCTCTGGCCGGAGCTGGATCTGACCGAACCAGAGCAGGGTGGGGTTGAAGATCACGCTGCCGCCCTTGTTCTCCTCCCACTGCTGCACCAGGACCGCTCCGTCCGGGTACTGCAGCACGTAATCGAGGCTGATGTCCGCGTCGCCGCTCAGGAGCTGCGCGACAGCGGCGTTGGCGTCATTGGAGATGAGGAAGCGCAGACGCTCGATCTTGGGGCGTCCCATCACGAACTGGTCGAACGCAACGGCGTTGATCTCCTGGCCGCGATCCCAACGCTCGAGCTTGTACGGACCGAGTCCAATGTACTCGTCGGTCCAGAAGGGGTGGTTGGTGAATGCCTCATAGGGGTCCTGCTGATAGGGTTGCTGGAGGACGTGGCGGGGGAGGGCGCTGAAGCCGGCCTGCGTGCGGCTAGAAAAAGTCGCGGCGTTGAAGTAAGGGCGGCGCCACTTGATGACGACGGTGCGACTGTCGGGAGCGGACATCTCGGCCATCTCACCGACCGGTGCGGCGGCCGCGGTGCCGGAGGAGGGATCGGCATAGATCTCCCAGGCGAAAACGAAGTCGGCCGCGTCGAGGGGGGATCCATCGTGCCACACGATGCCCGGCTTGAGAAGATAGCTTGTCTCCATGGTGCCGTCGGGAAAGACCTTCCACGTATCGGTGTTGAGCTGAGGCAGCGCTTCGGCCAGGATAGGGATGGCATTACCCTGCTCGTCCTGGTCGTCGAAAGTGGTATTGAGGACGAGGTGCGGATAGGAGGCCCCGCCTACGGTCTGAAAGGCTCGCAGGGCCAGGGTGTGGGGCTCACCGCGTGTC
>WHTR01000225.1 GCA_009377635.1 Chloroflexota bacterium | reverse complement strand
CCCGATCATCCTCGCCTGCCTGCCGGGCAAGCCGCCCAACGATAACACGTACTTCCGCAGCCCCCTACGTGCGGCGCTGCTGTGGAACGAGCTCGAGCGCGCGGGCATCCCGGGCATCGTCGGCGCATGGTCGCACGAGGCCGGCGGCGGGCGCATGTTCACCATCGTCTCGATCCGGCAGATGTACCCTGGCCATGCCAAGCAGGTGGGCATGGCGGCGGCGAGCTGTCACGCCGGGGCGTACGCCAACCGCTTCGTCGTGGTCGTTGACGATGACATCGACCCCACGGAGACGGACGAGGTGCTGTGGGCGCTGTGCACACGGACCGACGTGGTGGAGGACATCGACGTTGTGAAGCGCTGCTGGAGCACGCCCCTCGATCCGATGGCCTACGCCGGTGAGGCCGACCGCTACTTCAACAATCGGATGATCATCGATGCGTGCCGGCCGTACGATCGGCTGAAGACGTTCCCGGTCGTGGCTCGCACGGGGAGCGCGCTGGCGGAGAAGCTCCGCGACCGCTGGCCCGAGCTCTTCATGCCCGACGGACGAGCGCGGAGCGAGCCGACGACGGTGAGCCGCGCCATGCCGGAACGGGTTGCGCGGTAACGATGGGCCGAGCGCCCGATCACGGGATCCGCTTCTCGTAGAAGATGACCTCGAACCGGTCGATCCGGCCGCGGCCGGTCTCGGTGAAGCCGTTCTTCAGGTAGAGCTGCTGC
This sequence comes from Chloroflexota bacterium, assembly GCA_009377635.1. Lineage (GTDB taxonomy): Bacteria > Chloroflexota > UBA6077 > UBA6077 > SHYK01 > WHTR01. The sequence goes on along the minus strand of WHTR01000225.1, from coordinate 1,150 downwards.
GCCGCAACCTGCTGAACCGTCGTATCGAGCGAGAGCCTGGCGTAGCCGAGCTGGATCGCGCGCCGCTGGAGGGCGTCGAGCATGTGCTGACCGAATCCGCGTCGTTGAGAGTCGGGATGCACCCGCATCCGCTTCAGCTCGGCGCCCTCCGCTGACGTCCTTCGAATGGCGCCCATCGCCACGATGCGCTGCTCGCGCTCTCCCACGAGGAAGTCGCCCTCCGTCAGGTATATCTCTGGAATGTGGTGCAGGTCGTCGTCCCACGGGCCGTTGCCCGGATACGCACCCGTTCCGTCGAGCGCGATGTTGTGGAGGTTCCACACGGCGTCGTGATCCGCGTCCACGTATCGGCGAATCGTGAGTGGCGTGCGCGAGGCGATCGAGAAGTCGAGCCGAAGGAGCAGGTCGCGCAGCGGGACGCGGGCTAACGATTCGATGCTCAGATCGGCGTGGTCGAGGTTGAGCGTGACTGTAGCTGGGGATGGAACGGCAACGCAGCAGACACCCGCGCCTTTTGCGGCCCTGACGCCGTTTGGCGAGTCCTCGAGTGCAACCGCGTGTTCGGGGCGGCATCCGAGTCCGTCCAGTACAGATGCATAGAGCTCGGGGTTGGGTTTGGTCTCGCGGACGTCGTCAGCGCAGCGGATGCAATCGAAGGCGGGGAGCAGTCCGAGGCGTGTGAGATGACGCTCCACCCACTCGCGGCTGGAGCTGGACGCCAGGCCGATCTTCAGCCCTAGGCGCCGCGCGTCTGAAAGATACGCGCGAACGCCGTCCATTGTGCCCAGGTTCTGTGCTAGCTCGACCCGCCGGTGTCGCAGGCGCGCCCGCGTCGCGTCACGATCGAAGGGGCGCCCGAGCTGCTGTTCGAAGCAGTCCCAGGGATCGAACGCCAGATCCTTCCACGCGATGCCGATGATGGAGTGCCAGAGATCGCGTGGCAACTCGCAGCCGAAGGAGCGGGAGATCTCCTCCCACGCCTGGAGGTCGGTGGTCTCCGTGTCGACGATGATCCCGTCGAAGTCGAAGATGATCGCGGCGATGGGTCGCTCAGTCACCAGTAAGTGGCTACCTCCGGGGTGATAGAGTGTATCCGCAACAGACACGGTTCATTTCCGCCAGGCGGATGTTGCTGGTGAAACGGGCCGGG
>WHTR01000224.1 GCA_009377635.1 Chloroflexota bacterium | reverse complement strand
CCTCCCGCACCTCTCCGGGAACCGCCCGGAGGCCGCCGACGATGTTTCGGATGAGAATCAGGAGCGTGTAGCTGACCAGACCGATCTCCGCCGTCAGCAGCGTCAGTCCGGTGAACGGGATGAGGAGCGCGAAGAGGGCGAGACTGGGAACCGTGTATAAGACGCCGGCGACCCACGTGATGGGATCGTACGATCGCGGAATCCGGCGAATGACCAGGCTCAACCCGAACGACAGAGCGAATCCGACGGCGACGGCGATGCCCACAAGGATGAGGTGCTCCGTGAGCCGATGCCCGATGTCGCCGATGTGAAGAGCCACCCAGTCCCACCGGATCAAGGGCTCACCTGGCGTCATCACCTCTCACTCGCACGGGCATCGGCCGCCGCGCCGCTCGTCGCGTAGGCGTCCTGCGGTCTCGTGGCTCCCTCAGCCCGCAGTACCGCCGCGACCGCATCGCGGGTGAGAAGCCCGCGGAGCTGCCCGGACTCGCCGACGACTGCGCCGGCGGAGGCCCCGGACGCCAGGAGCGCGGAGAGGGCGTCACGGGCGGTCGTGCCCTCGCCAAACACAGGAGCACCCGGCGGCGCGGTCTCCGCGGCGACCAGCGGCAGCGCATCGACTCGAATGAGGGTCAGTCGCTTGAGCGCTCGATCGCCCCCGACGAACCGAGCCACGTAATCGCTCGCAGGCCGCATCAGGAGCTCATCCGGTGAGCTGTACTGGGCGAGCCGGCCTCCGTGCTCCATCACCGCGACTCGGTCGCCCACCTTGATCGCCTCATCGATGTCGTGGGTCACGAAGAGCACCGTCATGCCGATCTGCCGCTGAATGCGGAGAAACTCGTCCTGCAGGCGCTCTCGGCTGATCGGGTCAACCGCACCAAACGGCTCGTCCATGAGCATCAGCGGGGGCTCAGCCGCCAGTGCACGGGCGACTCCGACCCGTTGTCGCTCGCCTCCGGACAACTGGGACGGATACCGATCCCGGTGTCGATCCGGGTCGAGGCCGACAAGCGTCAGAAGCTCGTCGACGCGCCTCCGGATGCGATCTCTCGGCCATTCGAGTAGACGAGGGACCGTTGCCACATTTTCCGCGACGGTCTCGTGTGGGAAGAGCCCGATCTGCTGAATGACGTAGCCGATGCGGCGACGGAGAGCCACAGCGTCCACGGCGACGACATCAAGCCCGTCGACGAGCACGTGTCCGCTGGTGGGCTCTACCAGCCGGTTGACCATCTTGAGCGTCGTCGTCTTTCCGCAGCCGCTCGGCCCGACCAGGACACAGATCTCTCCGGGCATCACGGAGAGAGTCAGATCATGCACTGCAGCGGGCGCGTCGACCGGCTTTCTGCCATCGACGCCGTAGGTCTTGCTAACCCGACGAAACTCAACCCCGGCCCCCCGATTTTGTGGACCGTTCCTGTCGATGAGCGACATTCGGCAGCGCCACCTCCAGCGGTCACTCGGGCGACTACAGTGACCCCGACGTGCCCGCTAGTCGCGCTTCAACCACCGATCAGCTTCCTTCCAGGCTCCGCACTTCGAACCGAATGATGTTTCCCTCGCTCCGGCGGTAGCGGACATCCTTCTCCATTTCGCGAGCGGCACGAGTCAGTCGACGCTTGACCGTTCGCTTCTGGTCAGCTCCCCCGAGGACAACCTCCCCACCTTCACCCACGTCCAGCGTACGGAGGAACTCGGAGTACTCACCGAGATCAACAGAACCTCGGCGACGTGCCCGCATCGCAGCAACTTCTTCAGCGCTTAGGCGGCGAAAGGTCGGCATGGCAAACTCCTCTTGGTGAATTTGCTCGAAGTATACCACCCCTTCCGCCGGCAGAACACCAATGACCCTTTGGCGCCCTCGGTCTGACCAGTTCCGCGCGCAGAATCCACGAACGAGACACATGGGATCAACATCTC
>WHTR01000223.1 GCA_009377635.1 Chloroflexota bacterium | reverse complement strand
TTGGCGCTACGGATCCTTCGGCTGCGGCCTCAGGATGACAGTTTCCGTCCGCACCCCTAGCGGCTCCGACTCTCACCGGTTGGTCAGCGCGGGCCCCAGCATGAGACCATGTACCGGACGAGAGCCCTTCTGTGAAACGACGGGCGGAGGAGACTGAGGCCGTGAGTCGAATCCTGGTGCCGACACTCGCGTTCGTCGTCGGCCTGCTCGCGCTCGCGATCCTGGCGTGGATCGTTCCCACGCACCTTCGGGGAGGCACGGCCGAGGCCCTCGACGTGCTGAGTGATGCACCGCCGTTCACGCTCACCGACCATCTCGATCGGCAGGTCCATTCGGGGGACTTTCGCGGCAAGGTCGTCGTCGCCAACTTCATTTACACGAGCTGTCGCGACATCTGCCCGCTCTTGTCCGCTCGCATGGCCTTGCTGCAGGGCCGTCTGCGGGACGAGGCTCTCCTGGGGCGCGATGTGCAGTTGCTCTCGTTCAGCGTCGACCCCGAGCGAGACACGCCAGCGGTCCTCCGTGCCTACGCGGACCGGTACGGCGCGGACCCCGCTGTCTGGCGCTTCCTCACCGGCGGGGAGGAGTACATACAGCCGTTGATCATCGACGGATTCCACCTCGGCGTTCAGGCGCTCCCGCCGGACACGGGTCGAGCCACTGTTCCCCACGAACCCGAACACGGGCAAGGCGCATACGATGTTATGCACAGCGGGCGCTTCGTGCTCATTGACCGCGACTGGCGTATCCGGGCTTACTACGGCGAGAATGAACTCGATCCCGACCGAGTTGTGGCCCACATTCGCCGCCTGCTGAGCTGAGATGTTCGCCGGCGCGGCGATTCTCGTTGGCTCGGCCCGACCGGAACGGCGCCAACTCGGGGGAGACGCGCCGTCAAGATCGCGACGAGATCCGTAAGGGGAGCAAGCGGCTGAGATCCAGCGGCCTGTATTCTGCTGCTGGAGTGTCTGTCGTCGGGGCTGAGCTGAACCCCGAGGTGGAAGAGGCTGTGCTTGGCTGGGCCACAGCCCCAACCGCGCGAGCAGCGTTGAGCCGTCCTGCGCCGATGCCCTCGCCCGCTACCGGATCTACCGTGTACTTCAGGATCGTGTCGATCTCCGAGATCGTCAGATCTGGCTTCACCGACAGCAGGAGGCCAATGACGCCAGCCACGTGTGGCGCCGCCATCGAGGTACCGGAGGCGGCCCGATAGGTTGACGTGCCGGCCGACCAGGACGTGCTGAGGATATTGACACCCGGCGCCCCGAGGTCGACCCAACTGCCGAAGTTCGAGAACGATGCCCGTCCGTCCGTCTCCGTCGTCGCCCCAACGGCAATGGATGGTTCCGTGGCTGCCGGATAGCGCAGCGCGCTGCCCCCTTCATTCCCCGCGGCCACTACGAACACGACACCGCGAGCTGTCGCATAGGAAAGTGCTTCGTCAACCAGGTCCGAGGGCTCAGGCCCCCCAAAGCTCATGTTGATCACGCGCGCCCCGTTGTCCGTGGCCCATCGGATGCCTGCCGCCACGTCGGTATCAGTGCCGGACCCATCCGCCTCTAGCACCTTGATCGGCATGATGGAGACACCGGAGGCGACGCCGGCGATCCCCAAGCTGTTGTTCCTGATGGCGGCGATCGTCCCAGCGGCATGGGTTCCGTGGCTGCTGTCATCTTGCGGAGGGGCGCCGGGATTCACGATGTTCCGGCCCGGCACCAGGCGACCCTGAAGATCTGGATGGTTGAGGTCGACGCCCGTATCGAGCACCGCGACGACCACCGACCGAGCGCCGGTTGCGAAGTCCCAGGCGAGGGGCGCCTGAATCCTCTGAAGCCCCCACTGCGATGGAAACGAGGGGTCGTTCGGGGTCGCCTGGATCCGACGCACAAAGTTCGGGTGTGCCCAGAGGACTGACGGGTTGGCCGACAGCGCTGCGACAGTCTCGCGCTCATG
>WHTR01000222.1 GCA_009377635.1 Chloroflexota bacterium | reverse complement strand
CGTCACCGTAGGGGCGGCGCCGAACGGACGGCCGTCGTAGCCCTCCACCCAGAACCAGCCCGGCAGCCCGACCAGCCCCAGGCCCGGATTGACCCGGATCTGGATGTCCGGCAGAGGCAGGTGCTCAACGACATCAAGGGCGATCTCTCTGGGGTCGACCGGCGGTGGCCCGAGGCGCGCGGCGCTCGGATCCGGCGCAGCGGCCAGACACTCCAGCCCGTCGAACCGTCCATCGACATAACGGACAAATGGTTCCTCATCGCGACCGCACCCAGCCAGCTGCTCCCAGACCGGCGTGTACGGGTTCGGGAGCTGGGGGGTGAAGACGAGGGGCGGCTCCTCAGTTGGTTCCGGGAGGACGGTATCTGCCGCTGTCAAAACCGTGCCGGCGGGCCCCGCCGCTGGCCGGGACGCATCGCTCGAGGTTCGGCGCGCCGACACGGCGGCCAGGACGCCTTGCTCGTCGGCAATAACGCTCGACTGAAAGCGGGTTCGATCTTTGTTGTCCGCAATGAGAAAGTACAATTCGTCTCCGTCATCAGCACCTACCGTGCTCGGACCTGTCGAGAGCGTAATGACCAGCAGGACCATTTGCGTCAACCGAGCTAATTCACTAATCCTCAACACGATAGCTTTTCACAATCTTCCACATGTGATCTCTCTTTTCAAAGAAGTAGAGATCCCTCAATATCTCGGATCGATTTGTACCCTCGGGAGAAGTCTTCGTGACTGGATCTACCGTGTAACTCTGATTGAGTGCTTCATCGTAGACTGTGCCTCCTGTTGACGTAATGTCAAGGATCTCGTAATCATGAGTGACGTTAATCCGAGCGGCTTCGTTCCGATTGCGAAGTCCGCCGACCTCCTCCTCGATTCGCCGCAGTTCATCGTCGGCTGCCACTTCGGGAATCCGGGACGTATCAAGGTTGAGGAGCGCTTCGCTGTACACATCCCAGTACCGGAGGTACGCTTCCTCGATCTCTTGCTCGAGCGAGAGAGGAGAAGAAGACCCGTTTGCCGGGTTCGAAGTGCCTGCTGCTGCGGGGCTTGTCGCAGCAGCGGCGAGTGAGGGGGTTGGCGCCGGGTCGACACTGAGGCGGGGGCGGAGCTGCCGATCCGCCACGAACGCAATCGCCAGCATCACCATCACGAGACCGAGGAGCGCGAGCCCGACGACCCAGTACGGCCGACGAGGCCATGGCCCTCCCGACGGCTCGCGGATCGGCTCGTCCACCCTCGCCACCCCCTCAGCGGTTCGCCCGCTCGATCCCATAGCGGACATCGGCCGGCGCCGTGGCGCGGATCCGCACCGTCTCGATGCCAACAAGTCGCAGGAAGCTGGTCGGCACGTCGCGACTGACCTGGACCACGACGCGATCGGATGCCGCCGAGATGTTCCCCGCAAGGCTTGGTCCCTGGCTGACGATGAACTCCGCAGCCACCTGACGCGCCGCGTCCGTATCCAGCACCACGGTCGCTCCCGCGCTCCCACGATACACCCCCTCATCGATCTGCATCGCGCCGGCTCGTGCGGACGCGTCCGCCACGCTCTGGAGCTCGCGCCGGGCGCTGAAGACGACACCACCATCGATCGCGAGCCCGACGACGGATAGAAACAGCGGCAACATCACGGCAGCCCAGACCATGACCTGTCCCGACTCGGCCCGAGCGACCGGCCATCTGGCGTGCCACGTGCGCTGACTCCGTCTCACCGCTGTCCTCACCCCGGCCATCGACTCCGATACCGGTCGGTCCGCTCGACGTGGTCGCTCGTCACGTCGAATCGGGTCCACCCGAGCAACGGCAGGTCATCGAGCGTCACCTCGTATCGAACGGTCGCTCCGACCGAGGAGCCCCGCGCGAAGCTGCCCGGGTCGATGCTGACCGCCAGCGAACCGTTCGTGAGCCCGTAGGCGGCTGCGACGTCCTCCGCGCGAGTCAGGCCGCCTACCGTTGCCT
>WHTR01000221.1 GCA_009377635.1 Chloroflexota bacterium | reverse complement strand
TGGGCCGTCTGTTCCAGGCCATGCTCGGTACGGTGGACCTCTCGACTGTCTACATCGGGGATCGTCTCGGCCTGTATCGCGTCCTGAATGACGGCGGCCCGGCGACATCGGTCGAGCTCGCCGCGCGGACCGGGACCCACGAGCGCTACGTGCGCGAATGGCTCGAACAGCAGGCAGTCACTGGCATTCTGCAGGTAGATGACGTTGGCACCGATCCGTTCGCGCGCCGCTACCGCCTGCCGCCCGGACACGCCGAGGTACTCCTCGACCTCGATAGCCTCAACCACCTCGCATTTTTCGGGCGGTACGCCGCGTCGATCGGGCGGCTCATGCCCTCCGTCGTCGAGGCCTTCCAGTCGGGTGGCGGCATCTCCTGGCAGGACTATGGCGCCGATGTGCGAGAAGGGCAGGCCCAGCAGAACCGGCCCATCTTCCTCCAGCTCCTCGGGAACGAGTGGCTGCCGGCGATCCCCGACGTCCATGCTCGACTCCAGCGCGAGGGACCTGCGCGCGTGGCCGATGTCGCCTGCGGTGCCGGCTGGTCCAGCATCGCCATCGCCCACGCGTACCCGACCGTCCAGGTCGACGGGTTCGACACGGACGAGGCCGTGATCGAGCTGGCACGGGCGAACGCGATCGCGTCGGGGGTCCAGGATCGGGTCCATTTCCAACCCCGCGACGCATCGGATCCAGCGCTCGCCGGTCGATACGACCTCGCCATCATCTGCGAGTCGCTGCACGACTTCCCCCGCCCCGTCGAGGCCCTTCAGACCATGCGTGGCCTGCTCGGCGAGGGCGCATCGGTCCTGGTCGTGGACGAGCGGGTCGCGGAGATTTTCACCGCGCCGGGCGATGAGCTGGAGCGCCTCTACTACGGCTTCAGCGTCGTCTGCTGACTGCCGACCTGCATGGCAGAGCAGCCGTCGGCTGCTACCGGCACGATGATGCGACCCAGCATCCTCCGACGCTACGCCCTCGAGGCAGGCTTCCTTGAGATGCACGTGCTCCCCATCGAACACGACGCGTTCCGCTTGTACCACCTTATCCCCTGAGATACCCGGAGTCGTTCCTCGGAAGGGCTCCGGGTATTCGTTCGTCGAGCCCGAACGTCCCTAAACGGCCCTGACGAGAATGATGATCGGGCCGCGGTTAAATGGGATGGTGGTGGTCATGCGAGGGTGCATGGCATAATGCGTTCATGCCTAAGACAGTGCAGATTCGCGACATTGACGACGCGGTTTACGCTGGTTTGCAGCGTCATGCCGCGGCGGCCGGCATGAGCGTTCCGGAGCTTCTCCGACGGGAAGCCGCCCGCGTCGCCTCCCGGCCAACGGTCGAGGAGTGGCTGGCGAGAACACGACGCCGGAGCACTGCGCTCAGCAGAGCGGAGACCATCCAAGCTCTCGACGAGCTGCGCGGGCCCTGGCTCGATGCTGATCGTTGACGCCTCCTGTCTGTATGACGTCCTGGTAGGCAAGCCCGAGGCAGAGCGCATCCGAACCCGGCTGGCCGCCGATGCGGACCAAGCCGCGCCGCACATCATCGACGTGGAAGTGCTCAGCGTCATTCGGCGCGACTTTCTCCTGGGCCAACTCGACGCCACTACCGCCAACCAGGCAGTTGAAGACCTACGAGACTGGCCTGGCGACCGGTTCGGGCACCAGGCGTTGCTGGATCGAGCGTGGGAGTTGCGCTGGAATGTCCGCGGCTGGGATGCGGTGTACGTTGCTCTTGCCGAAACCTTTCAGGCGACGCTGATCACGGGGGACGCGCGACTCGGCGGGGTCCCGAGCCTTCGCTGTTTGGTCGAGGTGATATGAGGTTGCTCTCGGCGTGAGTGTCAAACGAACCAGTCAGGTTGAAGAGGCCCTCCCGGGCAGCTATAGTTTCTCGACACGCGTCGCCCCCAGACCCGATTGGAGGTTTTGATGAATCTTCGTATTCCCGGCCCGACTCCGCTGCCACCGAGCGTACGTGAG
>WHTR01000220.1 GCA_009377635.1 Chloroflexota bacterium | reverse complement strand
GAACGGCATCCCGGCCTGGACAGTAGAACTCGCGCGAAATCGTACGGTCGCACGTCGGCATTCGGGGGCCAGACCACCCGCAGGCGCTCTTCCTTCGGCGTGGCGACCTCACCCCGCGTCGAAGCAACGAACGCCTTCTCCAGCGCCGCTACGGCCCCTCTAAGGAGATCAGGCCTCGCTCGCGGCTGCCCATACGAACACCGCCGGTCTTCGTCACGCGCACGGTGTCCGCCCACGTGAGCCCCTCACCACGATACTGTGATTCCTTGGGCCGCACACTGGGCTTGACGACGAACACGGTGTTCTCCTGGATGGGGTGAGCGGACAGGTTGCCCGTCCCACCCGAGACGCCTCCTCCGGTGACCAGCGGCCAGTCGTCTCCCAGGCCACGCCCGTGCAGGGTGAGGCTGGTCACGTATGTGTCCGAGCTCCTCGAGGCGTTCCGCGCTGCGTCGATCACCTCCTGGAAGGAGTGGCCGGTGCTCATGACCTCCATGGCCGCGTCCACCGCGTCGAGCTGCCACTTGAACATGTCCTGCACGATCTGCGGGATCGGACCCAGGAACAGCGGCTGGTCCTGCTGCGCACAGTAGCCCGCGTAGCGCGCCTCTATCTCGTTCAAGATGGCGTCGCCCTTCTGCATGACTCGCTCCGTCGCGATGGTGAGCCGGCGCGAGAGGTGGCCCCAGGGGCCAGACAGCCACGAGAGCATCGTGGGGATCTCCCCGCCGTCGGCGATCATGGCCTGGATCATGCTGGCGTAGACCACGCTCTCCTTGACGCCGGGCTGCGCGGTGTTGCGCATCGCCTCGACCGCCTTCTCGATGAGCTCCACCGACTTCTGTAAAATGTCGATCTCTTCCTGGCTCTTGATGTAACGGGGATAGCGGCAGATGTCCGTCCCGTTGACGATCTTCGCCCTCGGCATCATCTCCTTGATCCTCTCGACCGTCCGCCAGGGCACAACGCCCTCCGGCGCGCGCAGCACCCCCTCCAGACCGGTGATCGCGACCGTGAGGTCGTCGCGACCGGTCTCGCCGGCCAGCTCCTGGAGTCGCTTCCCGATCGCCTCGCCCCAGCGCCAGCCGGTGGGCCGCAGGTCACGAAGCCAGTAGGGGGAGGCGATGCCCCAGTACAGGTCATTGATAGCGAAGCCAGTCGGCTCACCCACGAGTGGGAAGACCACCGCTGCGTCGACGCTATGGCCACCGATCTGGGTGAGGTATCGGATGTCGCTCTGCCAGTGGTCCCAGTGGCCGGTGTTGTTCGAGCCCACCAGGACATCCACGCCGAGCTGGGCCATCTGCTCGCGGACGGACGCCCATCGTCGGTCGCGCTCGGCGAGCGAGAAACGGGGATAGGCGTAGCTCAGATCCTGCGACTTGCCGGGATACTCTTGCTGGCCCAACGCTCTGAGCTGTGTCATCGAATCACCCTCTTCCCATCGTCATCACGTTGCGACGTTCCGGACACCTCCTCGCTAGCGTCGACATCGAGCGAGGCCATGTGATTCCTCGGGCGACAGAACCGCGAATCCGGGAAGGGGTCCTACACCGTGCCCGCTTGTTCGGGTTGCACATCAGTTCACATCCCATAGGTGAGCGTTGCGCGTGTAGGTGCCGAACGGCCGCGAGCCCTCGGCGCCGCCACCAAGGTCGTCCAGCGCGTGCACGCCGTTGCGCACCCCGATCGTCTCCGCGATGTAGTAGAGCGGCAGCAGCGGGAGCTCCGCCGCGACGAAGTCGCTGATCACCTTCATGGACTGCATCTGGTCGCGCTCGGAGAGACTAACGCGATATCGGCTGATGAGCTCCTGCGCGCGAGGATTTTCATAGCCGCCGCGCTCACCGACCCAGCGCGTCGTGGCACTGGCCGCCACATCGTCCAGCCGCCCGAGGATCGAGTCGCCAGACCCGGTGGCGGTCGAGTCCCACCCGGGGTACTGGGCGCGGAACTCGAGATTGCGGACCTGGGCGGCAGGCACCACCGACTCATCTACTTCCAGACCGATCGTCCGCCAGTAGCTC
>WHTR01000021.1:2737-38965 GCA_009377635.1 Chloroflexota bacterium | reverse complement strand
CGCGGCGGATGAGATCGTGGTAGTGGTCGACGAGCAGGTCGACCGGGGCATTGATGGCCGGTGCGTGCGATGATGTTGTTCGAGTCTTAGCTCATTGACAGCATTTAGCGAGGCGCGCCTGCTACGGCGATAGGCCAGTAGGCGAAACCCATGCCCGTGGCAGCCGAGCCCGATGGAAAATAGTCGACGATTCTGGCTTTCGCGCCCAGGGTCTCGGCAGCGGCAGCCGCGATGATCCAGAGCCGCACCTGGCCTCCACCGCCGCGCAGCGCGTCTGACTCCAGGTCGTACATCGACTTCATCTCGGTTCCCTTGCCGCGCGCGACCTGCTCCAGCACCCAGCGGTCGAATGGCTGGTCGATCCACCCGGCGCGGGGCCCGTGATGGTCGTGGGACAGTCCGCCGCACGCAAGCAGCGCCACGCGCTCCTCGCGCTCGCTGAGGAGCTCCGAGATGGACTGGCCGAGGGCATAGCAACGATGGCCGTTGGGCGCGGGCCACACCAGTGTATTGATGTAGATCGGGACGACTGGAATATCTAAGCTCGGCATCAGCACTCGAGCCGGCGCGACGAATGCTGCCGTTGTGCCGTACTCCGGCTGGCCCAGCGGCCGCAGCGTCCTGCTGTAGCTCACATCGAAACCCAGGTGTACCAGCTCTCGATGGAGAAACGCCGCGAGCTGCGGGGCGCACGGCAGCCGCACGACGTCATCCTCAGCGGGCTCAGCGATCTCGGCATAGCGCGTGCTGCCCCAGATCTCCTCGCCCAGGTAAGTGGCAATCTGGGGTACCTGGACACGGGTGAACACGCGACCGCTGTCACTCGCCAGCATGACGATGACATCCGGCCGGAAGGCCTCGAGCTGCTGGCGAAGCACGTCATAGGCGGCGCGGATGCGAGCGATCTGCTGCTCGACAACCTCCCGCGTCTCGCTCGCGAGGTCGAGCGGCTGGGGAGCCCCATTGGTAAGCCATGCGTGGATTCTAGGCCAATCGACGGCTTCCCGGAACATGGCCGGGGCGAAGGCGGACGCGAGAGCGAGGCCCAGCACTAACGCGCGGACTCGTGGAAGAGATCTTCGGGCTCGTACAGAGTAGGGATCAATCCCTGCTCGTAACAATACTGGATCATCATATGGATATTCTTGCGATTGGCATCGAACCCGTACTCGGTGGGGAAGATTCCCATCTGCTGCAGATCGGCCACGCTGAGACCCATGTGGTCGGGCTCGCCGCCACCGTTCATCTCATCGCGGTACACGCGCTCGGCTGCCACCCATGCCTCGTATAGCCGACGCGGGAGCTCGGGATACTGATCAACAACGTCTTCTCTGAGCGTAATCAGCGTGTTAACGGGGAAAAAGCAGCCTCGTTCCACGTATGCGCGCACCTCCTGCGCTGGATCGTCGAAGATCTTGTGCGTGCGCTCGGTTTCCCGCATGCCGCCCGCCGCGAGGCACACCCCGTCGATCTTGCCGTTCTGGTCACGGCAGACGATGACCCCATCTTCGCCCATATAGTTGGTGAAGTAGTCGCCTCGGTTCGGCAGCTTGGACTCGTGGCCGAGCACGAGCCAGCATGTTCCAAAGACGCGCTCCAGCTCGATACGATAGAGCTCTTCGTCCGCGAAGATCTTCCGAATAACCATAGCGGTTCGGGTATCGACGACCGTTTCAGTCATGGGAGCACCTCATGTGTCCATCATGAGCACGGCCATGGTTGCGGCGGAGCAACGTCTTCGGGAGTGAATCACCGTAGCCACGGCTCCTTCTCTAGACACCCGCGCCCAGGAAGTTCATGGACTCCGCCAGCTCAGTCAGCTCGGTCTCGATTGTAAACCAGAAGTTCCGCTTCAAGTAGCTACTGGGCAGCAGGCGATTGCGCGGCTGATTCGGCTCGTGCGCCCGCGCCTTGCGCTCACGCGCGGCTGACTCGTTCTCGTCGTCGTCGAAATCCACCACCTGCCTCTCTCGTTACGTCATGCTCCATGGGCTGACCCAGGCCCAGGTCGGCGGCAAATGACAGCGCACAGAGGAGATCAGGGTAGGTGCTGCCTCCTGTCATCGGTTCAGGTCCTACCTGCCGTCCTGCCAGAGATCGCGGCCTGGTGCTCGATTATAGGCTGGCAAGATGGGGGAAATTCCCGATGCGAGATCCGATGGAGCGTCCTATCCTGCTGGTGCAGCTGCAGATCACATTCGCAGGGAGCGCCTGCACTCCTGGTGCGCCTCGAACAGGAAGAGCACTTCCAGCCTCACGGCGCGGATCGCATCGCTGGGTGAGACCGATGGCCCGATCGGGTAGCCTTCCGGACATGGATGTTCCTGCCGCGTCGCGAATCGGGCGGCCCATCGCTCGCGTAACAACCGAGGTGTTCGCACCGGTCCCAACGGTCGCGGCACTGCTTGTCGTCGTCTCGTGGACGAGCGCGGCGTCGCCCCGCGAGGCGGTGGCCTGGACGGTTCTGACGGTGTTGTTCGCCAGCGTCCTTCCCTTCCTTCGAGTCGATGTTTACCAAGGCCGACGCAAACGCCCTCCTCAGCTGCATCGCGGCCCACGATACAGCAGCGCTGGCGGCCTGACTGCATGGCGTGAGGTATCTGTACCGGATTAGGCGGCCCGCCGCGCCGATCGGATTCGGTACACTGAACCTGTCTAAACTGGTGCCGAGGGGAGCCGGCCGATGCCTGACGCGTACTCTCAGGTCACCACGCTTGACCAAAGTGTCCTGAACGTTCTCATCAATGCGATGGAGCTGCGCGCTGCCGACCCGCTCCAACGTGAAATTCGGGGAGCCTTTCTCGAGCGCGTGGACTTCCCGGAGGCCGCCCGTGTGCTGGAGGCGGGGTGTGGTTCGGGTGCGATCTGCCGAGAGCTAGCACGGTGGCCGAAGGTGGGTGAGACGGTCGGGCTGGACCCATCGCCGGCATTCCTGGCCAAGGCGCGCAAACTTGCAGAGGGTATCCCCAATCTCCGGTTCGACGAGGGAGACGCCCGCTCCATGCCGCTCGGGTCGCTGCCGTGATCCGGCTCGGTGAGCCCGAAGTAGCCGATCCACTCACCGCGTTGCATCCCTGGGACGTAGTGCTCCTTCTGCTCCTCGGAGCCGTACACCGAGATGGGGAACCTACAAAGGCTGCTCTGCACCGATACGAACGAGCGGAGGGCCGAGTCGCCGCGCTCGAGCCACTGGCGTACCAGCCCGTAGCTCGTGTCGTCGATGGCTGCCCTGTAGCGGAGTATGATCGGGGGCAATAGGCCGAGATCGCCCTGACGCGGGACCAGCTCGCGGGGGAATCGGGCCTCATCGAAACAGCCAAGGGTGAAAGGCAACATCTCGCCCTAGACGAGGCCTCGCACAACGGACTGGATCATCAGCTGGTCGGGCGTGAAGGCCCAGTCGGCGTCGTTCAGCATGCCTCTCAGGCCGAAACGTCCGCCCGGGGCTGGGCCTCGAACAGGCCGTGGCTGGCCAAGAAGCTCAGGAAGGAGCGGTCCCAGTCCCAGGGCCGTTCCATGTTGCAGGCGTGGCCGGCGCCCTCCATCGTGACCAGCTCACAGTCGGCAATCCGCGCCTGGAGTGCGAATGAGCGCTCGTGCGCAGTGTCCTCGCTGCCGGTGATGATGAGCGTCGGCGCCCTCACGCCCGCGTGGAGCCAGTCGGGATCCGGCTCGTTGAGCGCCTTGAACATCTCGACGATCGTGTCGGCGTCGGCCCATGGGTTGCGTTCGGCGAAGATGTCGGCGAAGTACGCGGCCATCTCAGTCTGACGGAACGTTGGGCTCCAGTCGGCGAACGCGTGCTCGCGGCGGAAGCCCACGCCGTACCGCTGGTACTGCGGGATGCGCGTCTCGGCGAACTGCTTTCGCCCCGCTCGGTAGCCTGCGCCCGACATGACTACCGCCAGTGTCCGATCGGGTCGCTGGTTCGCCATGTGGCATACGACGTTGGAGCCGACGGACTCACCGACGACGATCGCAGGCTCGCTGGTTACCTCGTCGACGGCTTCCCAGCAGGCAAGTGCCACATCCGTCATGGTAAGGCCGGCCTGCGCGGTAGGGGAGCGGCCGTAGCCCGGCAGATCGATCCCGATGCACCGGAACCAGGTTGCGAGATGCGCCATCTGGTAGAGCCAGCAGGTGTGGTCCATCGGGTTGGGGTGCACGAACGCGACAGGCCGTCCGTACTTTCCCAGCTGCTCCCAGTGCAACGACCCGTCGATGTGCTCTGCCACGGTAACCTCCTGCTGAAGCGTCGAGAATCGGCACGCTGGCTAAGCATACTGCTGAGAGAGGAGAAGACGGGGATACGGGGACTCAGCATCGCCGCCAAATGCCGTTCGAAGACCCATTCTGTCCACTTCGGAGTGACGAGCCGCCGCACTTTCTCAGAGGCTGCGGCCGGGTACCACTACGTCCCGGAGGATGAGCCATGCGACTCGATAACGCAGTTGTGATCGTCACGGGTGGGGGAAAGGGGATCGGCCGCCACTACGTGGATGGTCTTGCCGCCGAGAGGACGGCTGTCGCCATCGCCGAGATCAACGCGGAGGCGGCGGAGAGCGCGGCTGATGAGCAGAACGCAGAAGGATTCACGGCGCTTGCGGTGCCCACTGACGTCTCGGACGCGGCGAGTGTCAAGCGCATGGTCGGCGAGTCGATCTCCACGTTCGGCCGCATCGACGTGCTGGTGAACAACGCCGCTATGTTCGCGTCCGTGAAGTTCACTCATGGATCCCGCGACCGGATCCCCGTCGACGAGTGGGATCGGATGTTCGCAGTCAACGTGCGCAGCGCGTGGCTGTGCTGCCGCGAGGTAATCCCGCACATGCGCAAGCGAGGCTATGGGAAGATCATCAATGTCTCGTCCGACATGGCGTCGAAAGGGACGCCGTAATCGTTCACGCCCCCTGGGCAGATGTGGAGGTGGCAAGGAACGAAGGGATCGGTTGGCGACGCTGAGCAGCGGTGCAGACCTCCTTCAGGTACTCCAGCAGCGGGCCGCCGACGGAGCACGAATTGCTCTCGACCCGCGGTTCCCTACGGTATACTGACGGCACCACCTCCCCGTTGGACTGAGGCCTCCCGTTGCTGCCGCCAGCCGCCCAACCGGCGTCCTCATCCACGCCGGTCGACGCCCAAACCACGCGGGCTGTCAGCAGATCGAGACTTGGACCCATCAGGGCCTTGCGGCACCGAGGGTATCTCTGGCTGTGGCTTGGAGTCCTCGTCTACAGCGGCGGCCAGTGGATGGAGCAGGTAGCGCTGGGCTGGATCGTCTACCAGTTGACGGACTCGCCGTTCCTGCTCGGGGCCCTCATGGGGATGCGGTCGCTTCCGTTTCTCGTTTTCGGACCGCTGGCCGGCGTGGCCGCAGACCGCATGGACCGGAAGCGGCTGATGCTCATGAGCCAGGTGGCAGTCGTGTTCCTCTATGTGCTTCTTGTCGCAGGCCTGGCGATCGAGGCCGTCCAGGTCTGGCACCTCTTCGCGTTCACCCTGGTGGCGAGCGTCGCGTGGGCCTTCAACCAGCCCGCCCGGCACTCCCTCATTCCGGATCTGGTCCCCCGGGACGACCTCGTCAATGCCATTGCCCTCCAGTCTCTCGGCCACAACATCACCCGGGTGCTGGGCCCGACGGCCGCCGGGGTGCTGTTGGCCTCTGTCGGGGCGCCATGGACCTTTGGAATTGTCACGGCTACCTTGTTCGGCGTGCTGGTGACAACCCTGTTCATTCCCAGTCCCCCTCCATCTGCGCAGGCTCACTCCAGGGCCTCGCTTTCGATATGGCAAGATCTGGTCGGTGGGGCGGATCTCGTGCGGCGCGACCCGATGCTGCTCGGCCTCATGCTGCTGTCCCTCATTCCCATCGTCGTGGGCATGTCCTACATGTCGCTGGCTCCGGTATTCGCCCGCGACGTGTTCGGCCTGGACTCCCGCGGAGTTGGAGAGCTGATGGCCGCCAGTGGGGTGGGAGCCGTCGTCGGAACCGTGGGCGTCGCTTCGCTGCGCGAAAGTTTCGGAGCGAGAGGGACCGTCACGTTGGCAAGTGGCGTGGCGCTGGGCATCAGTCTCGTTGCGTTCGCCGTAAGCACCTGGTACCCGCTGTCGCTCGCCCTCATGGCACTGGTGGGCCTGTTCAGCATGAGCTCGATCGTGCTGACCCATGCTGCCATTCAGATGGCGGCGCCCCGGCAGTACATGGGGAGGGTGATGAGCATCTTCTTGCTTGACCGGGGGCTCATGCCACTCGGGAGTTTTGCCGCCGGCGCCGTGGCTCAGGCCTTCGGCGGCCCGGCGGCCATCACCCTGATGGGGGGCTTGTGTACCGGACTGATCCTCCTTGTCGCCGTCAAGATGCCGCATGTGCGTAGCTTCCGCTAGCGGACGGCGGACCAACCGCGAGGCCACGCTGGCGCTATGTCGTGGCCAAACACCTGCGCCGAATGGAGGAGGAGGCGGTCGCCGTCCAAACAGACGTGGCCGATGTCGCGGCGACGTTCCAACCGGCTGACGAACGCCACTTGCAACGCCACTCGCAATGAAAGCGATGTACACTGGACCAGACACAGGTTGGGGGGTCCGATGGCAGGTCTGATCGATTGGCACTCGCACCACTCACCGCCGGAGCTGGCCGAGCGCTTCGAGCGCTGGGGTGGCCGCGCTCCACGGCCGGACCCCTACGACTCGCCGGACTTCATCCGGCGGGTAGCAGAGCTGGACTCGGCCGGCATCGAGCTGCAGCTCGTTTCGCAGGGAGCGGGGCTCAACGCCGACCGACTTCCTAATGGGCACGTCATGGAGTCCGTCCGCGCATCCAACAACGCAATCGCTGACCGCATCGTCGCGTATCCCGACCGGTTGATAGGCTCGATCGCGGTGAGCCTCCAGGACATCGCTGGGTCAGTCGAGGAGATCGAGCGGATGGCCGCCGGCGGCTTTCGGGCGGTGTTCATGTATGCCCAAGGCGAGATGATCGGCCGACCCGAGGTCGAGCCGTTATTCGGCAAGATCGACGAACTGCACCTGCCGATATTCCTCCACGGGGGCGGAGGCGGTGAGGGACTGCGGGCTGGGCTCGATCTGTTGGAGGATGGCGGCCAGGGTGTGGCGGTGAGCGCACACGCGGACGCCGCGGTCTCCGACTGCGTCGTCCGCATGATCGCGGCCGGCCTGTTCGATCGCTATCCGGGCCTCCGGGTCGTGATTCGGAGCGCGGGCGGCGGAGTGCCGCTGTTGCTCAGCAAGCTCTATTGGCGGCACAAAGTCCCGGACGGAGAACGACCGTACAGAGATATCCTGATCGAGCAATTCCTGGTGGATAGCGCGAGCGCCAGTCCACGTACCTTCCAGTTCCTCATCGACACGATGGGCGAGGATGGAGTAGTGTTTGGCTCGGACTACTGTGGAGGTCTGGGCCCGCTCGACCGAGCCTTGCCGGTGATCGACGAGCAGCCGGATGCCTCGTGGGTGCGGGCCATCACGGACCGAAACTCTCGACGACTCCTTCATCTCTAACGGGGAGGGACCTGATGCGTATCATCGACGGCGACGGCCACGTGTTTGAAGACAGCGAGGCCATGCAGAGATTCCTGCCGCCACCTTTCAACCAGGGACCGGCCAGACCTCGCTGGTTTCCGCCCCTCGATCACTTTCACGACTTCATCGGGCAGACGCCACCCGGCTCGTTCCGCCCGGTTGGCCCGGACGGCTGGCTGGAGTTCGCCGACGACGTCGGCATCGAGACGGCGGTCCTGTATACGACGGGCGGGCTCGCGTTTGGGAAGATCACCCATCGAGACTGGGCAACTGCTGTCGCCCGCGCCTACAACAATTGGCTCCACGAGGCCTACGTGCAGCGGAGCCCCCGCTTCAAGGGCATGGCCCTGATTCCGATGCAGGATCCCGAGGCCGCGGTCGAGGAGCTGCGGCGAGCCGTGGAGGAGCTGGGCTTTTCCGGAGCAATGCTCCCCAGCACCGGTCTGAAGGACCACCTTGGGGCCAAGGAATACTGGCCGGTGTATGCCGAGGCCGACCGGCTTGGGTGCGCCATCGGCATCCACGGCGGGGCCCACAGCACCATGGGTTTCGACCATATGAACGTCTACACCCCGGTGGGCGCCATGGGTCATCCAATGTCGTTGCTGATCAACTTCTCGGGAATCCTGTTCAATGGGATCCTGGATCGCTTCCCGAACGCCCGGTTTGGCTTCATGGAGGGCGGCGTCGCCTGGCTGCTCGTCGCGCTCGAGCGATTCGATCGCGCGCACGAGACGCACATCCAGTGGAATCCCCGCGGTGAGCTTTCGCCGCCCGCAGACCAGAAGGTCAGCGACTACATCCGAGACCACGTGCATGCGGGCCGCCTCTTCGTGGGTTGCGAGGGCGACGAGCCGGGCCTATCCTACGCGGTGAGCCAGGTCGGCGGGAGAGCCTTCATCTACTCGTCCGACTTCCCGCACGAGGTCAACAATGAGTCCTGCAAGAAGGAGATCCGGGAGCTGATCGAGTGCGAGGACCTGAGCGAAGCAGACAAGGAAGCCATCCTCCACGGCAACGCGGAGTGGTTCTACGGCCTCAAGACCCCGGCCATGGTTGACGGGAGATGACGGTCGAGCAAATCGCAGGAGGAGCCCGATGCTGACCCAGGAAGCGAACCGTCGAGCTACTGAGGTAGGGCCAGGCACGCCTATGGGAAACCTGATGCGGCGCTACTGGCACCCCATCGCAGCAAGCGCCGAACTGGACGATGAGCCGCTCAGGACCAAGTCCGTGCGCCTCCTGGGGGAGGACCTGACGCTGTTTCGCACTCAGCGAGGCGGGCTGGGGCTTGTCGAAAAGCATTGTGCCCACCGCCGAGCGGACCTGGCCTATGGCATCGCGGAGGATGACGGACTCCGCTGCCAGTACCATGGATGGAAGTACTCGACGACCGGCCAGTGTATCGAAGCGCCATTTGAGGACACGATGCACCCGGACGGGGCGCTCAAGTCGACGGTCAAGCTGACCGCGTATCCCGTTCAGGAGCTGGGCGGTCTCATCTTCGCCTACTTGGGACCAGAGCCAGTCCCGTTGGTACCACGCTGGAGCCCCCTGGTCGCAGAGAACGCGGTGCGGGACATCGCGATCTCGGTGCTCCCGTGCAACTGGCTCCAATGCCAGGAGAACTCCCTCGATCCCGTCCACGTCGAGTGGCTCCACAACCACTACGGGAACTACGTCCGTCGCCTCAAAGCCCACGAGAACCGCCAGGACAACGTTGGGGTCCGCAACGTCCAGAACCACCGGAAGATCGGGTTCGACCTCTTCGAATACGGAATCATCAAGAGGCGAGTGTTCGCGGGCTTCACTGAGGAAGATGACGACTGGAAGATCGGTCACCCAATTCTGTTTCCGAACATCCTGCTGGTCGGGAGCGAGGTCTCGGCCACCCTTCAGTTCCGAGTCCCGGTAGATGATACCCACACCCTTCACATCTCAAACTACACCTTCAATGCTCGGCCGGGGACCCAGGCGCCGCGGCAAGCTCGGGTCCCCTACCGTCACGTGCCGCTCTATGATGAGCGCAACCGCTACATCGTCGACCTGACCTTCAACCAGGACTACTCGGTCTGGATGAGCCAGGGGCCCATAGCCCGCCGTGATCTCGAGCGGCTGGGAGAGTCGGACAAGGGTGTCGCGATGTTCCGGCTGCTGCTGGAGCGGGAGATGGCGGCGGTGGCCCGCGGTGAAGACCCGATGAATGTGTTCCGAGACCCGGAGACGAACGAGTGCCTGGAGCCGCCCCTGGAGCAGACCAAGTTCGGGCACACGGAGCGGTCCGCGCGCTACTTCGCGGCCGAAGCTGGAGTCAGCTCCGCCGTGGCCGAGATCGAGCAGACTCTGGGGACCTGGGTCACGCAGGCCGAGCCCGTCCGCGCACGCTGAGCAGAGCACAGCAGCCGGGCCACGACATCAGCCGCCAATTCGGAAGGAGCGCCACCGCCCCGCTGGCGACCCGTTACGACGGTAACCGATCTTTTGCCCGCGGACTCCGGTGCATCGTGATGCGCTTCTTGATCATACACTGGCGGCCCGGGGTGCTGTCCGCGACAGTGGCGGAGGCGGCGTCGGTCGATCGGGCGGGAGCCGGCTGACGATCTCCTCGCTCATGCCAAGCTGGTCGACCAGCAGCCTCAAGCGGCCCTCGCACCCGACGTGTTCCTGGACGACCCCCCCGTCGCGCTCAAGGGTCACGGCCTGGCCGAAAGCCACGCCTGCTACCGTGTCACGGCATATCAGCCGGGCGGAGAGCGCGTAGTTGAAGGGGCTCCAGGGTCGGGTTCGCTCGTGGAACTCCTCGAACTCCGTGCGCGTGGCCAGAAAATGCTCAATGCGACAGTCGATTCCGGTGGGGATGTGGAGCGGGCGCCAGCGTACATGCCAGCGGCCGTCGCGCTGCCCACATTGAACGCCCCAGGCTGGATGTTCGATCCTCGTCGCCGCTCCCTCCTTGAGGCACAGCGGCTCGCTGTGTAGGATCGAGGCGTCAACGAGATAGCGCGCTCCCTCAACGTCGACCCAAACGGTGCCGTGGTTCGGGGGCACGTCGGGGGAGGTGAGCATTGATCCAATGCCACGACCCGCCGCAAGGCCGAGTGACACGAGCAGGGCATGCAGGGCGCCATTTCCTGCCCAGCACGTGCCACCGGTCCCATGGCTGAGCCAGGCCTCGAAGAACTCTGCAGCGTGATCCCCGGGGAGCGGTCCAGGGACGTTTGCATGCAAGTGGATTAGCTTGCGGACGTTGTCGAACGGGACGCGCCGACACCAGGCAGCGTACACACGGCGGAGTCCGTCGAGGGTCGCCTCCGGGTAGTCCGAGAAGCCCAACTTCATGAGCACTCGGTCGAGCAGATCAGCGGCAAGCCCCTCGGATAGCCGCGCCATCCCTCAGCCCTCCATCCGGCGATGGGTCGCCGCCGACGTCAATGATCGCCGCGTCGTTCGACTCCATAGTACCTTTTCCAAGCGCCCAGCAGTGCTACAAACTCGGGGCGACCCTCGCGGAGCTGCTACGTGATGATGCGCGCAGCATCGGCATCAATGGATCTGGCGGCCTGTCTCACGATCCGGGCCGGCCTCGGAGCGGCTGGATTGACCGCCCGCTGGACGAGTGGTTCCTCGGCCGGCTTGCAGAAGGGGACGGGCGGGCGACGAAGGTCATGTGCCGTTTTGATTCGATGACCATGCGGGGCGGGACCGGCGAGATGCGGGCCTGGATCACCGTGGCCGGGGCCATGGAGGCGATAGGCACCCGAGCGACGATCGTCGACTATGTCCCATCCTATCACGCGGCGACCGGACTCGCGTTCGCCTCCTGGCGGGTCTAGCTTCAAGCGGCGCCACCGTGCCGTAGCCAGCACCACGTCTGGCGTGACTTCGGGCCGGGGTGGTTGTATCATCGGCGCATGAAGGTTTGGAACAGCGATAGGGAGGGCGAGCGTGCTTACAGCTGAAGCCAACACGAGACTCACGGAGACGAGCAAGGGGACCGGCATGGGGGAGCTCCTGCGCCGCTACTGGTGGCCGATAGCCGCGACCATTGATCTGGAGGCGGAGCCAGTCCAGCCGGTTCGACTGCTGGGCGAGGACCTGACGCTCTTCCGCGACCTCACGGGGAACATCGGGCTGATCGGCGATCGCTGCGCCCACCGGGCGATCTCCCTGGCGTACGGCATTCCCCAAGAGAATGGCCTGCGGTGCGCCTATCACGGCTGGACCTATAACACCGAGGGCAAGGTGGTGGACATGCCCTTCGAGCCGGCCTGCCTGCCGCTCAAGGTCAAGAGCTACCCGGTGCAGGAATTGGGCGGCCTGGTGTGGGCGTGGCTTGGTCCCCAGGAGAACATTCCCCTGCTCCCGCGACACGAGCTGCTGGTACGGGACGACTGGGTGCGAAAGGTCACCATGCGGCCGCTGCCCTGCAACTGGGTGCAGTGCAATGACAATAGCATGGATCCTGTCCACTTCGAGCACCTCCACGGGCACTTCGCCCAGTGGTGGAACACCAAGAAGGGCATCCCGAAGCAGGTCCAAACGGCCCGCCACCTGAAGATCGACTTCGACGTCTTCGAGTACGGAATCTATAAGCGACGCCTGATCGAGGGCGAGCCGGAAGACGGTGATGACTGGGCGGTCGGCCACCCGTTCATCTTCCCCCACACGCTGATTCAGGGCGTCGGTGAATCGTACGGCCTGCAGATCCGGGTGCCGGTGGACGACACCCACACGATGCATGTCCGCTACAGTGGCCATCCGACGAAGGCGGGCGAGCAGCGCCAGGAAAAGATCCCGGTCAATCACGCGACCCTGCCATACGATGCTTTTGGTCGCGTGGAGTGGGGCGAGATCCCGCTCCAGGATGAGGCGGCCTGGGTGGGGCAGGGCCCGATCAGCGACCGGACCCAGGAGCACCTGGCGACCTCCGACAAGGGCGTGATCCTGTACCACAACCTGCTGCTGGAAAACGTCGCGAAGGTGGAGCGGGGGGAAGACCCGATGTTCACCATCCGCGACGAGGCGGAGAACACCCCGTACATCCACGTAGAGCGCGAGAAGCGCAGCGGAAAGCTGGAAACCGTGGACCTCGTCACTGGACAGAGGAGCGCCTCCGGCGGAGCTGGTTACTAAACGACATCCACAGTGAAACCCGGACGGAAGCGTGCTTCCGGAATGCGGGTCTCGCGCTGGAATGAAAACAGGAGACACGCCCAACACCAGAAGGGGAGAGGGGCTTCCAGGAATTCCCTGGCCAGGAGGATTACGGTGAGGCGATTCAAGAGCGGAGTCTCGATGCTGTCTATTTGCGGGGCCGTAGTGCTGGTCGTCGCCGCCTGCGCGCCCGCTGCTGCCCCTGCGACCGGGGGCGGGCAGCAGGGCGAGAGTGCCGCCCAGCCTGCGTCGCAGCAAAGGCTGTTCATCTCGGTTCGAGGTGAGCCGCCGACAGTTGCGCGCAAGCCGCTGGTCGGCTTCTCGGGAGCGCTGAACGATCCGCTGGCCCTCTTCAATGCGACGCTGTCACAGAGAGACGTACAGGGGGAGGTGGTCCCCTACCTCGCAGAGGCCTTGCCGCAGGTGGACACTGACACCTGGCTCGTGTTCCCCGACGGGCGGATGGAGACAACCTACACGCTCAAGCCCAGCCTGACCTGGCATGACGGGACGCCGCTGACCAGCGAGGACTTCGTGTTCTCGTGGCAGGTGTATGCCACGCCGGAGCTGGGGACCTCCAATTCCCCGCCCATCGGGCCCATGGAGGACGTGGTGGCCCTTGATCCGCGGTCCTTCGTGATCCACTGGAAGCAGATCTACGCCGATGCGGCGGACCTTCAGGAGGACGATTTCCCACCTCTGCCCAAGCACCTTCTCCGGGAGAAATTCCAGGAGATGGACCCAGTTGAGTTCGGGGGCCTGCCGTATTGGTCCACCGAATATGTCGGGGCGGGCCCGTACCGGCTGACCCGATGGGAGCCGGGCGCATTCGTAGAGGGAGAGGCTTTCGACGGGTACGTCCTGGGTCGTCCGAAGATCGACCGGATCAAGGTGCTGTTTATCCCCGACGCGAATACGGCGCTGGCCAACCTGCTGGCCGGCGAGGTGCACTACGTCGGGAAGTACGTTCTCAGCTCCGACCATGCAGCCATCCTGGAGGGGGAATGGGGACCCACCCGGGGCGGTACGGTGCTCTATTCACCCACCCTCCTGTACTACAGCGTGGTTCAGCTACGCCCCGAGCACGCCGATCCGGCGGCGCTGGTGGACGTCCGGGTGCGGCAGGCCCTGGCCCACGGGTTTGACCGGGCTCCCGCCAACGAGGTGCTCAACGGGGGGCGGGGCATCGTTGCCGACACGTTCACCTCTCCCCTCGTCCCCTTCTACAAGGACATCGAGCGTGTCATCACGAAGTACCCCTACGATCCACGAAGGAGCCAGCAGCTCATGGAGACGGTCGGGTTCACGAAGGGCCCAGACGGGTTGTTTGTCGGCAGGGACGGCACGCCCTTTGCGGTGGATATGCAGATCTCGTCGGGACCGAAGAACGAACGACAGGTCGCGGCGCTCTCGGACAGCCTGAGAGCCGCCGGGTTCAATGTCAATCCGAGCATCATCCCGTCCGCGCAGCACCGGGATGCTGAGGGTCGGGCAAAGGCACCGGGCCTGTCGATTCGGGGCGGTGGCGCCTCACTGAGCAGCCTGCAGAACTTCACGTCGCGGCTGGTTGCGAGCCAGGAGAACCGGTGGACAGGGCAGAACTACGGAGGCTGGGTGAGTCCCGCGTACGACCAGGCCTACATCGGGTTCAGCCAAACCCCGAGATTCACTGATCGGGTTCGCCACATTACAGAGATGAACCGGCTGCTCACGGAGGAGCTCCCCGCGATCTTCGAGTGGTGGGAGCCGAACATCACGGCCCATGTGGGTTCCGTGATTGGGCAGGGGCTGATCGCCACCCAGAACCCTGACGGGTCTGGTGAGCTCACGCGCATCCACGAGTGGGCGTGGCAGCCATAGATGGCGGATTTTTCTTGAGACGGACAACCGCCAGAATCAAACCGTCTACCGTGAGGCGCTCTACTCGTTGTCCAGATACGGAATGATCAGCTCGGCGTCATAGCTGTCCGGAACCGCAACCTGGCGAGAGAGCATGATCTCCTTCCGCTCTTGGGCGGACTGCATGATCGCGAGCGCCACCTCCAACGTGGCCATGCCCCACCGACCATCATGGAAGGGGGGCTTCCCCTCGAGGATGGCCTTGCGAAATTCGACGAGCTCGCCCTGGCGGCCACTGCCGCCCGTCGCGTTGGCCGACAGATCAATGTCATGCTGGCCATCTTCGTCGTACACATAGACGCCGTGCGCGCCCGCCCGCATGGCTCCCCGCTCCAGGCTGACCAGGATCATGCCGGCGTCCGGATTCCCCTGGAGACGCGGGCCGCGCCCGCCCGCGTCGCGGTTCTGGAACTGGTTTCCCGCATGCTCACCGCCGATCCGCAGTGCTTGCTTGTCGGCCTCGTCGTCGCGCATGCCGGTATCCATGGCCCGCCGGATCTCCTTCCGCTGCGCGTCGCTGTAACGAGAATTCCTTTGGCCGTTGAGCAGCTCGCCGGTGAAGAAGTAGCCCTTGCCGTCGTGGAAGACGTAGGCCGGCGTGCCGTCTTCAAATTCCAGGTAGGCTGAATAGAACGTCGTGAACGGCCGGTACGAGACGTCGGCCTTCGTGGTCCCTCGGACGCTGCGCACCAGACCACCGCCGATGAGTCGCATGGTGTCGACTTGGTGCGGGGTCTGTCTCCAGACGACACCCGCCCCCTGGGCCGGGTCCTGTTCCTCGGCCGAGCGGGGGCGCACGATCCAGTCGCTGAACGAGATCGCTTGGAGGCTGCTGAGCTTGCCCAGTCTGCCAGAGAGCGCGATCCGCCGCATGGCGCGGTTGTGCAATCCGTAGGAGTCCGTATGCCCGGCAGCCAGAATCCGGTTGTATTTCGCCGCGGCCTCATTCATGGCGTGCGCTTCCTGGATGCTCAGCGCCATCGGTTTCTCGACTACGACGTGCTTGCCGTGCTCGAGCGCGTAGATCGTGTGGGGCGCATGGAATCGGTTCGGGGTCGATATCCAAACGGCGTCGAGGTCAGGATCCGCACACATCGCTTCGATACTGTCGTAGACCTTTGCCTCGGGGTACCTGGCGTGAAAGCGCTCCCGGGTCACGGGGTTGATGTCGGCCCCGGCGTACAGCTCGATCCCTGCCGCGGAGTCCATCGCCGGCAGGATCTCGGCACCCCCCACGCCGATCCCCACCATCCCCATGCGAGTCGTCTTCGTCGGAGCTGAAGCCACTTCTTTCCCTCCTCACGACGGGCACACCCTGCCCTTCATCGTCGCGTTTATAGCACGTGTGCCACCAGGCTAACATCCCGCCAGCCGTCGAGCGTCTGACTTCTGTAATGTCCCAGCATACCCGATCGCGCGAAGGAGGTGAGCGTGATCAGAGCGCGGAGCGTACGGTCCTGGAACGTGAATGCCGAGAACTTCGGTGCAATATCTACGGAGGGAACCTGGACGTTCGAGGGCTAGCTGCCGCGCTCCACGGGCGAAGTGCTCGCCGGATGGCAGTCTACCCGCCGGCGGAAGTATGCTTGCTCCACGACGGACAGATCGTTCCGCAGCAGAGTTGGAAGGAAAGGACGGCATCCACCATGGCAGGAGAAGCTGACAGCAAGGCCGGGGCAATGGAAGCCTTCTATCGTGAGCTGGAGTCCAAGAGCATGGGTGCCCTGTGGCGCCGCAGATACCCGGAGGGTGGAAGCGGCGAGAGCGCGGCGGCCTACCCACCGATGGCCTGGAGATGGAGGGACATCGAGCCGTTCGCCTATCGCGCGCTCGAGATGGTGAAGCCGGGGCGGGGCGAGGGGGAACGCCGCGCGGTGACGCTGCACAATCCCTATACCGGCGGTAGTGGGGCGACCCACACGCTCACCGCAGCCCTGCAATGTGTGAATCCGGGCGACATCTCTCCCTCCCACCGCCATGTGGCCGCCGCGATCCGGTTCGGGATCAGAGGTGAGGGGACGGTCACCATCGTGAACGGCGAACCGGTGCCGATCCGAGCGGGCGACTTCCTGATCACACCGAGCCTGAGCTGGCATGGGCACATCAGCAAGGGAACCGAACCCATGATGTGGATGGACAGCCTGGATGCCCCACTGGTTGGGATGCTGCGGGTAGGGATGCGCCAGGAGCCCTACCCCGACGAGATCGAGCCGGCCACGAAAGCGATCGCCGACTCCCACAGCCGGTTTGGCGTCGGCCACCTGCGGCCGGTCTGGCACAAAGCATTCAGCCCCGTCTCTCCTCTCGCCTACTTCCCCTGGGAGCAGAGCGAGCAAGCGCTGAACGAGATGGCCAAGGTGGGTTCGAGCCTCTTCGACGACATCGCGTTCGAGTACACCAATCCGCTGACCGGCGGTCACGTGATGCCGACCATGGGCTGCTGGATCCAGATGATCCGGCCGGGCACCCACACGAAGGCCCATCGCCACTCCTCCAGCCAGGTCTACCATGTGTTCCGGGGCCGGGGGGCCACGATCGTCGACGGCGTCCGACTGCAGTGGGAGCAGGGCGATTTCTTCGCGCTGGCGCCCTATTGCTGGCATGAGTTCGTCAACGAGTCGTCTGAAGAGGCAGTGCTGTTCTCGACGACCGACACCGCTGTGCTGGAGCCGCTGAACCTGTACTTCGAGGACGCCTACGAGGAGAATGGCGGCCACCAGAAGGTCACTGGGGTCTACGAGGACAAGCTGCCAGCTCTCGAGGCTCGGGCCGGAGGTCGCCCGGGGTCCTGAACCCTGCGAGGTCCTCGCGGTGCGCCCTACCGGAAGGCGGGCATCACCTCTTTCGCGAAGAGGCGCATGGAACGCTTGATCTCCTCGTGCTTCATGCCCCCAAAGTTGAAGGTGGTGCTAAAGACATCGAAAGAGAAGTTGGCCTGCGCAGCCTGGATGGCGCGAATCACCTGGTCGGGATTGCCGTAGCAGTTGCGGCCGACGGCGAGCATCGAAGCCCAATCGGGTTCGCCGGGCTGTGGTCGCTCCAGGGCTATGGCCGAGATCCTCTCGTACCGGCGGATGGCGGCCTCCGCGACTACCCGGGCCCGTTCCGCGTCTTCATCCACCCAGACCCGCACGTGGAGCTTGCACGAGTGTGTGGCAGGATCGTGCCCGGCCTCGGCCAGCGCTTCTCGCCACGCATCCACCCCGGGACGCACGCGCTCCGGTGGAAAGGGGTGGGCCACGGTCATGATGTTGAACCCGTGCCGTCCGGCCCAGCCGAGGCCGTCGGCAGAGGCTCCGGCAACCCATACGGGCGGATGCGGCGCCTGCACCGGACGAGGAAACAGAGCAACATCTTCGAACTGCCAGAACTCACCCTGGTGGCTGAATCGCTCGTTGCTCCAGGCCTTCACGATCAGCTTGGCCGCCTCTTCATAACGGCCCCGTCGATCCTCCCAGGGTGTCCCGTAGATGCGGGCGTCCCCCGGGGTGTTCCCCAGCCCGATCCCGAACTCCAATCGCCCATCCGACATGACGTCGACCATCGCGTAGTCCTCAGCCACCTGGATCGGATGGTGGAGCGGCAGAACCGATATGGCCGAACCCAGGTGGATCCGGGAGGTCCGGGCCGCGGCCGCCGACATCATCATGGCCGGATTGGGCACCGGACCCCCATAGACCTGGAAGTGGTGCTCGGTGAACCAGAAGCACTGCCAGCCGAGCTCTTCGGCGAGCTGGATCTGGTCCAGGATCTGCTGGTAGAAGACTGGGAAGGGCGGATCGAGATCAGGGAAATAGGTCGGCAGCAGATGCATGTGAAAGCGCAAGCGGTCATCCCCCAGCTAGGACGCGGCATCATATGGCCGGACCAGACGCCTCGATGCACGCGCGGTTCGGAGTAACATTGCCGCAACGGGGCCCTGAGCTTCAAGCGTGATTGCGGAGGAGGATGCGATGGCGCGATCAACGACACGTAGCATCACGCAACTGCCCGACCAGTACGTGACGGCCGCCGGCGTCAGAACCCATTATCTCACATCCGGGACCGGTCCCGCCCTGCTCATTCTCCATGGGGGAGCGCCCGGGGGCGCTGCTCGCGTGATTTATGGTCCCTGCATAGAGCCGCTTGACGGGGTGAGTGGGCGAAGCGGGCGTTGGGCTGCCCTCCCGTCGGGGTAGGCTGGGGTGCGGGCTCCCAAACAGCGGTGTAGAGGTCAGTAGCGGATCGTTGAACCCGCTCCTCCGTTGACGACGATGGTCTCGCCGCAGATGGCCGCCGCCCTTGGCGAGGCCAGAAAGGCAACGACGTGGGCGATGTCCTGCGGAGTCACCATGCGGCGGATCGCCGTCGCCTCCGCCAGCTGCTGTTGGTGCTCTTCGATTGTCCGCCCTTGACGTCGAGCGATCTCCGCGAATCGCTCCGCAAAGCGCTCCGTCGCAACAATGCCCGGATGAATGGCGTTGACCGTGATTCCGAACGGGCCCAGCTCGTTGCCCAGAGTCTTCGTGAGTGCCGTCACCGAGACGTTGCGGATGGTGGCGCTCAGTCGGCCGGCCGTCACCGCCGCCAGGCCGCCCAGGTTGACGATGCGTCCCGATCCCTGGCGCTTCATATATGGGACCACCGCTCGTGTCATCCGGAGGTACCCGACAGTCTTGACGGTGAACTCCTCGAGCACCTCCTCCTCGCTCTCCGTCGACGAGCGCAGTTCAGTTCCTCGCCCGACCGGCGCCGCGCCATTCACCAGGATGTCGATGCGACCACACGCTTCCCCGATTGCTTGGACCCCACGGCGAATCTGTTCGTTGTCAGTGAGGTCGATCTGGAAGGGGAGGATCCGCCGCTCGGTCCCGCGGGATATCTCGTCGGCCGCGGCCTGGAGCGCGACACGGTCGCGAGCCACCAGCGCCGCATCGGCGCCCTCCCGGGCCAACTCCCAGGCCACCGCCTTGCCAATGCCGCGGTTACCGCCAGTGACGACGGCGACCTGGTTTTCGAACTCGCCGCGCATCTGTCGTCTCTTTCAACACGTCCTCGTGTGCCTGGGCACCATTCTACTGCAATGAGAATAGAAACGTACCTCGCGGGATCGAGCCCAAGGGGTGAGAGCAGAGCGAATCCGATGGAGGAGAGCGATGTCCGAGCTTGACGACGTCATGGGAGAAGTTGCGCTCGCGAACCGGATGCTGGTCGAGATGGGCCTGGCCGACTCCTCGACTATCGAGCGGGGCCACGTCAGCTTTCGTTTACCAGGCCAGCCCGACCGATTCGTGATCAAGGCCCTCGGCCCGGCGCTCTCGATGACCTACAAGGAGCACATGGTCGCCGTCGACACCAACGGCTTCAAGGTCGGTGGCCCGAAAGCGCTGAACCTGCCCAACGAGGTTAAGATGCACTCGTGCATCCTGCGGGAGCGGCCCGACGTCAACTCCGTGGTGCACGTCCACCCTCGCTACACCGTGCTCATGAGTGTCCTCCAGGAGCAGCTTGGGCCGATGTGCATCCTCGGGAACCGGTTGGCGTTGAACGTTGTAAAGAATGCGGAGATGGGTACCCTGAGGGCAGGAGATCCACCGCACCGTTAGCCGGGAGGTTTCATCCGTGCAGGCTGGAGGCCTCTCCAGGCGCCGGCGCGCAGGCAGCGCTCGTTTGTTGCTCTGTGCCATCGTGGCCGTGGTCGTGGCCAGTTGTGCGGATTCCGCATCTCCAGCGGAACACGGGGCCGCGAGCCTGGCCCCGGGCAGCGAGGCCCCGAGGGGACAATCTGGATGTCCGTCCCACGCCGCGAGCAGCCGCCTATATCTGGCGGACCGGTCTGCAGGGTCAGGCTCGTACCGGCTGATCCAGATCGATCCCCTGACGCTCGCAGACCTGCCGGACTGCCCTACCATCGAGCCAGGCCACGGCGCCTGGAGGCTCTCCGCTGACGGCTCGACCCTGGTGACCTACGAGTCGAGCCGCACGTGGAACAGCTGGACCAAGCCCGAGGACATCACCTTCGTCGTGCGGGATGCAGCCACGGGCGCCGAGCGCGCACGTTTCCATCCACCTGAGGTGACCTACCTGCAGGATGTGAGCCCCGATGGATCCCGGATCCTCCTCTCGGAGACAGGCTTCAGCGTCGGCCCGTCCCGGTGGTTCCTGCTCGACGACGGCGGCGCGCTCCTCACGACGTTCCAGGTGGACGAGCTCATGGCCTTTTCGCGCCGCCTATGGTGGCTCGATTCGGACGGTCGCCAGCTTGGGCGCCTGATTGTCCCTCGGTCGGATACCGAGGCTGGCCCCTGGCCCGCAACGCTTGTGGTCCACGATCTCGAAAACGGCGGTACACCGGTCGCATTGCCTCTCCCCTCCGTGTTCGCAGGGCACTGGCAAACCGAGCGCAGGCTCCGGATCCGGCAGTGCGACGGCTGCCCCATCTGGACCAGGATGGCGCCGGGGCTGGCGGTGTCTCCCGACGGGCAGAGGCTGGCTGTCGCCCACGCGGATGCCGACGCGCTCACCCTGGTTGATCTGGATCGAGTGGCCGTGGATCGAACCGTGGCCCTCCACCAGCCGCCCGATCTCCTGGACCTGCTCGGCCTCCGCCCGCGTCCGGCCCACGCCAAAGTGCTCGACGGCGTCGAGCGGCAGGCGGTATTCGGCGCCAACGGCCGTGTCTACGTGTGGGGAAACGTCTGGGAAGCCGGGGAGGACGGCCGCCAGGATGTCCGTCGGCTTGGATTGCGGGCGATCGATGCGACCGACGGGCGCATCCTGGCCGAGGCGCTCGACGGCCATGCCATCGACTGGATCGAGGCGAGCGCCGATGGAGCAAACCTCTACGCCTTCGGTCCCAGCAACGCGAGCGGCGAGACCCCGGGGCCTTCCTCCATCTACGCGC
Source organism: Chloroflexota bacterium (assembly GCA_009377635.1). Lineage (GTDB taxonomy): Bacteria > Chloroflexota > UBA6077 > UBA6077 > SHYK01 > WHTR01. The sequence goes on along the minus strand of WHTR01000021.1, from coordinate 17,490 downwards.
TGCGGCGCCTCGACGCCGGCACGCTTCGCATCATGGCGGAGCGGGAGATCAGGGGATTTCGCGAACATGTTCTCCTGGAGGAGGCGTCGCCCTAATGTCGGTCCACTACCTGCGCTACCGCGGGCGGTAATTGCATGCGTCATTTAACAAGCGATTGGCAGCGCACGAGAGTCGCGGCAGGACCTGCGAACCGTCGGGCATCGGGACGGCATGCCGGCCGGGCGCCGGGGAGCTGCATCTGGTCGAGATCGCGTCGTGGCATGACGTGCCGTTTGAACTATCGACCGACGGCTGGGTAGGGGCGATGGCGTTCGATCCCGCGGCCACCCACCTCGCGGTGGTCGTCAATGGCGAGCAATCCAGCACGCTCCTGACTGTGGATGCAGAGCGTGGGTCGATCGTGACCCGCCGGCAGCTGGAGGCAGGATTCCGACCGCTGCGCATTGCGTATGGCGCCAGCTCTGAGCAGCTGCTCATCTACGGACAGCCACTCGGCCCAGCGCCCGGGCTTTCCCGGCCCGATCCTCCACGGGTCGTCCTGCTGGACGCCGGGACCCTCGAGGTCCAATGGGAGCAACCCCTGGCCGAGGTGCTGAACGGGTACTGGTGCGAGGAGGGCTGCCAGGGTCCGTACGAGCAGATGCGGTTCGCCTCCTGGACGCCAGTGGTGGTGATTTCAGCGGACGCCCGCAAGGTCCATGTTCTGCACGCGGACGACGACCGGCTCACGACGGTCGATGCCGATGACCGCTCGGTGCGGACCATCGCGCTGGGCAAGCGCGAGTCCTGGATAGAGCGGGTGCTCAGTCAGTTGGCAAGCGTCGCCAAAGCCAAGGAGGCCGGGAGTGGTGCGTTCAAGTCCGCTGTCCTCTCGTCCGACGGGACCCGAATGTATGTGGTGGGTGGAACCACCGACGCGGAGATCGTGCCTGTCAACGAATGGCGCATCACGCACAGATCGCTTGGGCTGCGGATGCTCGACGTCGAGAGGGGTGAAGAGATCGCGGCCGAAGACGTCGATGTGAGCAGAGATGCCGAGGTGAGCCTGACGCCTGACGGGCTACGTCTGCTGGTGGTCCAGCGAGAGGATCCGCGCACCCACATATTTGATGAGCAAAGTCTGGCGCCCGTGGCGCACCTCGAAGGGTGGGAAGTCGTTCCGGCGCGGACGATGGACGGCGAGTTCGTCACGTTGGGGAAACGGTCGACGCCAGCTTCCACCCATCTGGCGTTGTTCGACCCCAGGTCTTTTGAGATCCTCCGCTCGTGGAGTGTGCACCCGTATGCTTCCTGGCATGCTTGGCCCTGACCGCCGAAGTGTAGGAATGCGGGTGCTCAAAGCACTCACCGACACTCACGCGCTCCTCTCCCTGGCTCTGGTCATGGTATTCCTCACATCAGCGGCGCCGGTCCTGGCCAAGGGGATGAACCTCGACCCGCGACGTGGAACACCGGGGGCCATCGTCGAGGGTCGCTACCCATTGCTCTTTGCGTATGTGCGCGCCCGTGCGGTCGACCTGTTTCTCCTGCCGGCTGATGGCCAGACGGTCACGTCGGCAAGCGATCCGCGCCTGGTGCCGCTTGGGCAGCTCCTGCCGGATGCCAACAAGCACGGACGCATCTCCTTCACCGTACCCGAGGTGGAGCCGGGTTCCTACGTCCTCATCATGCGCTACTGCGTCCAAAGTACGGGCCGCGACGGGACGATCTTCCACGGGGACACCTTCTTTGTGCGGCCGCCAGGCACCGAAGAGCCGGCTTCGTCTGGGTCAGCCTCACCCATCCTGCTCGCCTTTGGCTCAGCGCTTGTGCTCACCGTGGCTGCCATCGCTCCGTGGAGAAGGAGGATCCTTGGTTCGGGGGTCGGAATATGATCGGGAACTCCTCACCTCGGCTTGGGTTCAAGATCGTCGTGTGCGCCAGCGCCGTGAGACTGCTTACCAGGGTGTTCATCATCGTCTCTCTGTCCAGCGCATGGACCAGCGCCCGCCGAAACTCTGGTTGCAGCAGTGCCGATGGTTCCGGATTCAGCAGGTTGAGGTAGACGACCATCGGGTTCGCTGAGTTGGTGCCGAACGTGACGGTCGGGGAGCGGCCAGCGATCTCTTGCGCCCAGTCCAGCGGGAGCCGTCCGCCGAAGGTGACGTCCGCCTCTCCTGCCAGGAGATTGGCCGCGATGGTGTTGGGATCGACAATGAATTTCACCTCGACGGTGTCGATCTTCGGCCGACCCAGAAAGTACTTGTCGAACTGGTCCAGCACCGCGCCGCTCCCCACGGTCCAGCTCCGAACCCGATAGGGGCCCGTACCGATGAACTTCTCAGTCCAGTACGGCAGAGCGAGCAAGCGCTCGATGTCGCCCGATTCGTAGACCGGCTCCATGAGGTGTCGCGGGAATGGAAACTCGAAGCCCTCCTCGGCCACATTTGCCTGAAGGTAGATATTCTCCCACGTCACGACCAGCGTCTGGGGGTCCAGCGCATCGATCGCCTCGATCGAGCTGTACACGTCGCCACCAGCGAAGGGGATCCGACCGTCGGCCAAGACCTTCCACAGCCCGTTCTCAGTCGTGGGGACCGGCTCCGCGATTCTCGGCACCAGGCTGCCTTCCGGCCCACGGGTGGCCAGACCGACGTTGATGGCTTCCTTCAGCTCATCCAGACCCGGGACCGGTCCCGGTACATCCGGCACGAGTGTGGGCACGTCGCCCCGGACGATGGTCACAACCCGTCGGGGTCCGGCTCGCTGCTGGTCGTCGCCCGTTCCCCCCGGCGCGGCTGCGGGTGGAGCCAGTTGCAGTCCAGCCGTGGGTGGACTGTAATATCCCGCCGGCCGTCCTTGCGGACCCAGACATCGTACTTCGGAATCACCGGCGCTGGCTCGGGCCCGAGGTACGCCCAGTACAGCCCGACGAACCTCTGGACCGGGTACGCCCTGATCCTGACGGTGAGATAGAAATTGCTGTCGGCTGGCTCGGCCGGGGTCTCCAGGCAGCTGCCCTGCGTGTCATAGAGCCAGCCGTGATAGGCGCAGGCGATCCCGCGCTCCTCGACCCGACCGTACAGGAGCGAGGCGCCCCGGTTCGAACAGTGGTCCTGGATGAGTCCCGCCCGGCCGCTCTTGTCCAGGAAGAGGACCAGGTCCTCCCCCAGGATGCGGACGAAGCGGGTGGGCTGCTCCGATGAAAGCTCCTGGACCGGGCACACCGGATGCCAGTACCGCCGCAGCAGCTCGCCGGCCGGCTGGCCCGGTCCGACTCGCGTCAGAAGCTCGTTTTTCTCCCTGGTAAGCATCGCAGTCCTCCTCGACGCGCCTGTCGCTCGATCTGCGCTGTGCACGATCCTTGGCGAGGGATGGCCTCTCAGCTCGGCCATGCTCCCGCATCCGCCATGTTCGTCATTCGGCTCCCCTCCGCTGCCAGGCTCCTGGGCGGGGTGCGGGCTCCTCAGCCGTCTTCGTCGAGTTGCTCGCTTGGGAGGCCTACGGTTCCTTCGACCCGCTGGACCCAGCCGCGCCATCCCATGCCGCCTTCTTCGCCGTCTCCTGCGCCCTCAGCTCTGCGCATCCCCTGCCAATCTCTCGATGCAGGGAACACGACCTGCTCCTTCCGTGGGTCATACCGGTCCTTGTCCACCTGCGCGATCTCCATGGGCTTGCGACCCGTCAGGGCCACCTGCCACATGATCTCGCACAGGTTCTCAAACTGCAGCGCGACGCTCGTCGCAGCCTGGACCGTGGGGCCCGTCGTCGCAATCCCGTGGCCGCGCAGCAGGACGACATTCCGATCGCCCATGACCTCGATCATCTCGGCCGCCATGTCTGGGTCAATAATCGTGGCGGCTCGGTGATAGGTAGGAACTCCCAGAATCGCGATGCGGGCCAGACCAGGGCTGTATCCCCCGAAGATCGGGGTGAACTCAACGCCTGTCACACTGCAAAGGAGCGCATGCTTGGGGTGCACGTGCACCACGGCCCCCACCTCAGACCGCGCCTTATAGACCTCGCCGTGCAAGGGAGTCTCGTGCGGTGCATAGTGGCTCCTGCCCAGCCCCGGACCTTCCCCATCAAAGTCAGGCCGCCGAACGTGGTGGACGTCCGTCTGTGCGAGGCCGCCCATTGTAGGGCCTCCACGGCACCGGAGCCACATTTCATTGGTTCCCGGAATCCGCGCGCTCACATGACCGGCGCCGGGACCAAGCTCTGTTCCCACCACCCGGCATGATGTCGCCACCAGGCGCCTCAGCTCGTCAACGGTCGCCAACGCACTACTCCCCCGTTCTTGGAGTCAAACGGTTAGGTAATGGTCACGGAACACCGCCGCGCCCCCATAGTCCACCAGCGCCTGGAAATCCCGACGCAGGTGCGCCCAACAGACCTGCCGGCGCTCCACGGGCAGGTAGCTGTAGGCCGACCAGCGGTCGCTTCCCAGCGAGCCGGCGTAGGTCTCGCCCAGGAGCTCTTTGACCACCTGGCTCCCCCGACTCTTCGCGATGGTGAACACCGTGACCACTGTGGTCACCACCACCCACAGCCAGCCGCGCTGGCCCGCCTGCTTCCAGCCGGTCTCGTCCATGTTGGCGACGGGCGCCTCGCGCACGGCCTGCGCCAGTTCGGCCACCGGCTCGGCCAAGGCCTGCCCGGTCTCCTGGCAGAGCCGATCGACGCTGCCTACCGCGACGTCCGCGCCCAGCATCTCCCCACACACGTCCGCCACTTCCCGCCGAGACAGCCGACAGCGGCCAGAGAAGACCGCCACCGTCGCCTGCAAGCGCGGGCCGAAGGCCCCGCCGGGCGCTTCTGGCGGCAAGCACGCGCGCGTCTCGCCCCCGCAGGTGGGGCAGCGCACCCGATGCAGACGGTACTCGGTCACCTCGGCCCGGATGGGTGGCAGCTCGGTCACCTGATGGCGGGCCGGCTCCCCCACCATCAGCGCCGGGTCAGCCGACAGGGAGCCCTGGCAGTGAGCACAAGTCTCGGGCCACTGCTCCACCACGCGGTCCACCTGGTCGCTGGGCCGCAGCGGCCGCTCGTGGGCTGGGTGGCTCGGCTGGCCCCCGGGCCGCCGACCGGCGGGCGGCTCTCTGCGGGAGGTCCGCCCGTGGGGGGGGTCCGCCGACGGGGGACGGGAGGAGTTCGACGAGTTCTGGCCCAGCCGCGCCTCGAGCTCTTGCACGCGCGCCGTCAAGCGCGCATTCTCGGCGCGGAGCTGGACCACTTCAGCCCAGAGCACCTGGAGCAGGGCGATCGCCTCCTCCAACGTGCTCGGCATCGGCGCATCTGGCGGCATGCCACCAGTCTGCCGACCCGGTGCCTGTCTGTCAAGATGACACCATCGCCGCCGCCCCCTTCAGACCGACTCCGCGTGAACGCATACCTGTCCGCTTCTGTACGCTCATGTCGGTTCTTTGATCGGATGATTCGGTTCTGCTCCGTCCCTCTTCAGGCCTGGTTATGGTACGGATTGTGGGACGGCGGACCTTGACGCCCGAAGGCATGACCGGAGCACCATCTTGGGCAACTCGCTAGGCTTGTATTTCGCACATGGCGATTTGATCGCCCAAGGTCGCCGGAATGGGAGGAGAATCCGCGTGCGCACGGAGTATCGAACCGCGGCGAGGCTCTATTACTTGACCATAATGACGTTCTGGCGGCCTAAATTCCGTCCTCTCGGCCTTTCCCCGCGCATTGATTCGGCCATGTGCGAAATCCAAGGCTAGGAGACGTGACTCTTCCGTCGCCTGCCGGCCCTGCCCGGGTGGGGCTCCCCGTCGAGTGGCGTTGAACTCTCCCTAAGCTTGGCAACACTGTCCTCAATCAGGCTAGCCGCGACTTGACCCGGGCTGACCCGTCGCCGGGGCGAGCTCAACCGCGCGGCGATCTCGGTCAACGCTCGCCACGTATCGGGGCGAAAGCCGACCAGGCGCCGGATCGTCCAAGCTGGGTCCGACGGTCGACCGGCCCCACCTCCGGTATGGAGACGCTCCGCAAGCTCCGCCTGCAAGTGGAGCACGCCGAACGGTCCATGCAGCTGCGTCCGAACCGGGACTGGTTGATTGGCTCCGAGCGCCTTGCGCATCTCCTCCGAACTTCGCGGCATGCGTCACCTCCCGTCGTCGTATTCCGTGATCCCGTAGTATTGGCCGTCGAAAACCATGCCGGCTTCGCCCTGTTGCGCCTCGCGGCCAAGCCGGTGCAAGAACGCACGAAGGCGGGCCAGCGCCTCGTCGGTTATGTCATGCGGGGCGGCATAGCACGTCACCACCGTCGGCTCGTCCGCAACAAGGGCCCCGCCGCGTTCGTTGTCACGCCAACGGCCGCGACCCCTCGGATACGCGGTCGCGCCGCGGAACAGGGTCGCGAATATCTCCAGCGCCAGGTCGACCCAGTAGTCGTGGTCGATACTATCACCGGAACGGGTGACACGCGGCACGAATAGCACAAACAGCGAGGTCCCTATCGGCTGCGTTGCGCCGAGGCTGTCCGCCATCCGCTCATGCACATCTCGCTCTCGAACCTCACGCTAATTATGATATAGAAATCATATCGGCACAAGAGCACGCCGCTTCAGCCTGTCATCGCCGACCACAGCCGCCTTTGCGGTCGAGACAGTTTTGCAATGGATACCGCCAAACCTCCGGATCCTCCGGGGCTGCACCTGCCAGTCCTTCAAGGAGCTTGTCCATGACTGAGATACAGGCGCCATCCGACATCGAGGCCCTCGTCCGCGAGATCGATGTGCTCATCCGCGCACACACTTGCCGCCGCGGTTACCCGACGCGGACCGTGGAGCGGGCGGGCATCTCTCCCGCAGTCCCGACCCACCTGATCGGCAACACGGTCTTCCTGGGTCTGGCCAATGTGGCCCGCGACTTGCCGCCCTATGAGGAGCGGGTGGTCATGCCGTTCCTCTTCGGCCCAGAGCTGCCCCTGGACCAGTCGGGCCTGGCAGCCAGCAATCCCTGCGATGACGACATCGCCGCGGCCCATCAGGGTGACCGCGACAGCGATGTCGACGATGACAGCGGCGAGCACGAATACGGGCGTGCCCTCGGCCATCGCATCCACCACGAATCCGCCCACATCGAGAACGGAGGGTCCCGGCCGGTAGTCCGACCGGGACCCTCTCTTTTGGCTAGATCCCTTTCTCCCCACGCCAGCGCTTGACCCAGCCGGTGTGCTCCTCCTCGTGCCCGCTTACCAGCCCGGCTTCTCCGTACAGAGAAGCGTCCAGGCCGCGCGGAGAAGCCGCGGCGATGGCGTCGAGCAATCGCTGCCGAGAGCTGGCGAACTCCCACCGCACCTGGGCGAGCGAGAGGTCTTGCCGGAGATCATGGCTCATGGCATTGTACGCCTCGTCCTGCTCGCCGCTCATCCGCCAGGCGGACTCGAACCCGGCCGAAATGCGCGTCACCTCGCTCGCCCGCATGTCGTCCCACAAGGCGAGGTGGGCCAGGTGGTCCTGGACCGACCAGCCGGTCAGCGAGCGTTCGACCATGAGGTCATCCGGGATGCCTTCGATCACCGCCGCCAGCTCCGCCCGGGTGCGGCGGTAATGCTCCAGCAGCGCCTCCTTGTTTTCCGCCAACGCAGCTCCTCCCCCAGGAAATTGGCATGATGATAGCAGGGAGGCCTAGCGAGACGCCGAGCGAGGCCGGGCGGGCTCAGCGCGCTCGGTGATCCGACCGGGCGGTCAAGTTGCTGGTAGTTGGGGCGGGGCCGATCAACGGCGGATACCGCTAGCCCCCGTAGGCCACGAACAGGAGTCCGCAGCTATCCGTCCGGGTTGAGGCGATTTCGGTGGTGGCAGCAGGACGGGAGCCCGCCAGGTCGGCGGCGCCGCAAGCGCTAACCAAGGTCCGCGCGCTGAGCACGTCCAGCAGCACCATGGCGAGGAAGGCCAGGATAACCACTTCGGTGCCGAGCCGGGCATTCCACCGCTCGGCCCAGGCGGCTTTCACGGGCTTGGCCAGCACCTGCACTGCGGACCCGCGCTCGCCGGGAGCGTGGACAATCCAGGACGGGGAGCCTACGAGCGCCGAGAGCTTCTCAGGCTCGGGCTCCGGTCGCCAGCTCCTAACCGCCTGCATAATCATTTCCGGGCTGCATAGGGCCGGGTCGTACTTGAGATCGGCCTTGCCCAGCGCCTTGCTGATGAAGACTTCGCATACCCCCGGACGAACTTGGCCTATGCGTTTACGCTGCGAAGAGCGCCAGCTGGCCCTCGGGTACGGGCCGCCGCCGTGACTTGGGCCGATTCCAGGTCGCGTACTCGTCCGCCCAACGCTCTTTCAGGCGGACGATGGCCGTAGGTGAAAGGGCCGTGGTCTCGCCCACGAGTTCCCGGAACACCGGCTCGAAATCGCCAGTCGCCAGGCCCTCCAGGTACAAGCGCGCGAACAACGCCTGCGTGCTCGCCGACGCCCGCTCATAGCGGCGCACGACTTGAGAATGGAAGCCCTCGGGCGCCACGTCCTCGGGGACCTGGCCCACCCTGGGCACCCGCACCTCCACCGCGCTTACCCCCACGGTCAGCTCGCGACTCGGCAGCTGGCCGTTGCGGTAGCCCCGGAACGGCTTGCCTCGCTCGTAGCGGTCCCGCTCCAGGAAGGCTGCCACTTCTTCCTCCAAGGCCACCGCCAGCATGCGGCGGGCTCCCTCCCGAACCACGCTCTCCAACGTGGTGTCGATCGTCTCTACCTCGTCTGCCGTTCTCTGATATCCTCGTGCCAAGGCGTATCCCTCCAGTTCATTTCCCCCACTCGGGGGTTGTGTCTCGCCGCTGGAAGGGTACGCCTTTCCTTTACGGAAGGGCGCCGGTCAATTTCCACAACTTCTGAGATTAGCTCCGCGTTGGTAGCCAGGATGATGTCCTGGGTCAGGTCGGGGCTGAGAACGTATTGGCCCCAATCCGGAGAGAGCCCCGCCTGAGTCCGGACTGCGTCAATTAGTCGCCGAAGCTTCGGCTGTTCAGTCAAGGTGCCAGGATTCCGTTGAGGAATTGCGGCCTTACAGGTTTCAGGGCCTGCAAGCTCCTAGTGGAATCGTCTAGGTGAGGCACAGTTGAACGATTCATAGCTCACGCATGAAGGACTTCTGAGAGGACATCTGCGAGTTCTATCGAAGCCTCGATCTCGTCCTTGTACAGCGAAATGCTCTCGACATTAATTCCCAGCGGCAGATCGTAGGAATGGTCAAGAATCCGACAGAGATTGTCCCGGCAGACTTGGATTGACTTTGCCGCTGGAGCCTCAGACGTAAGAATGGATCGTGCGACTTCCGTCGGAACGTTGACACCTAACCATCGGAGGAAATGCATCGTGCGCTCGCGCCCACATGTAGCGAACGTTAGGACGATTCTCCGTGGCTCAATACCCGCTTTATCGCAGTCTCGCACGTAATCCGACAGCATCTGCCGAGTCGATTCAGCAGTGTAAACCGTTTGCGAAATGAAATAGCTGCAGCCGTCGACAGTCTTTGAGAGTAGACGCGCCGCTTCACTCCGCTTTTCCGTATGTCGCTCTGCAATCGCTACACCCCCCACGACTATCTGGCTCGGATGTGCGACCGCCAACCGAATCGCCTTCGCGAGCGACAACTCGTAGGTGACTCCTGAGGTGGGGCGCCCGACAATCGAAAGCGCTCGAAACCCAGGGTCGTTGGCTGACTCGTCCATCCAGGCGCGCCATGCGATTTCATCCAGATTCCCCAAGCTCTTGTAAGTGATGGTCGGTCTGCCGGTTAGATGCCTCAATAGGGAGGCGAATTCGCGCGGGTCAACCGTCTCGGTGAAAGGAAATGGTCGCTCGACTTGAGTTCGTCCGGACTCATCCTGGATGTCGTACACGACGATGGCGTCAACGTCGCGTCCTAGCAGACGTTCGGCAAGCCGCTCTGCGGCCCGCTCCACGATTTCGCTTGGAGAATCCAAACGAGGCGGGGTCGTGCCGTAAAAGAGCAGTCGCTGTTCGCGACTGAGGAGTTTGCCGGTGAGATCCATGGCGATCTGAATTCTCCAAACCCGGAAACCGGTGGCGTCGAATGATGTCTTATCGCTTGCGATCAACCAAAACGCGACTCCGGCCAGTCGAGGATATCCCGGCCTTCCGACCCCGCACCAAAGGACACTTCCGAAGTGGCCTGATCGGAGCCCGGTGGGTGCCGTTTGGAGGGCGTTTGCCGGTGACACCCGACGCTTGCCGGGATACGACTTTGCTTACACGGAGAAGCCCTGCCAGGGAATTGCTCATTCCCGCGCTACCTTGTTAGGTCCAGCAGGGCGGCTCATGCTGGGCGTCACCACCACGTCCGTGAAAACGTGCCCGCCGAAATTTGTCCGTCGTCGTCTGTCACGGTATCCAAAATGCATGCGTACAGCCGTCCCACCCACGATAACGCGACGGCCACTGTAATGAGCTTCATTTATCACTGGGCAGAACTCTCGGTCACCGGGTATCGGGCTGACCTGCCCCATCTTTTGGGTCCGCTCATAGGTTGGATACGGCCGGCATTGGCCGGGACCAGGATTCTGGTGTACTCGTAGGGTTAGGATCGGCCCCGCGACAGCCTGCTGCTTGGAAGGCAGACACTCTAGACGAGACTGCCCGTTGTCGGACCCTTCTGGTGTGACGGACGAGTCGCGAAAACTTTTGATGAAGGTGACTCCCCCGGTAACTCCCCTGCGACCCTAGACAGGTCAATAACTGCGATAACAAAGCCCCCCTTCCGTTCAGAAGGAGGGCTTTACCGGTCGGGCCGGCCGGATTTGAACCGGCGACCACCTGAACCCCATTCAGGTGCGCTACCAGGCTGCGCTACGGCCCGTTTCTCTTGTGGCGTTTTCCACGCCTCTCCCGCGCATTATAGCCGCTTCCTGCAGCCATGTCCCGCCGGGATCGCGCCGGACAACCGACGACCTAACTGAAGCACGGTCATAAATCTTACGCTGCGCGGAGGATGGCTTTGAGCCCCACGAGGAGGTCGCCGCCGGTCTCGAAGCGATGGAGCAGCGTCAATTGATAGACGAAAGACGGTGCTTCCGAAGCCAGACCCCGCCCAAGGCGCGGAGCGGAGTGCTGTCGATGGCGGCGGCGCGCCCGCAGGTGCCCCACGGCTGCAGGGTCGCCACCAGATGCCGGCCCAGAAAGCCAATCTGGGCCGGCAAGCTGGCCGGGATGGCGCGCGGGCGGCGCTCCCAAGTGCGGCGGTCGGGTAGCGGCCCTGAGCGTTGGTGAGCCGGGCACGCAGACGTTGAGATCTATGCGGTCGATCCTTTCGATATCCAAGGCGGCATGTTCTTGAATGACCTCGGAGACGCCGCGTGCTAAACTCATTTCCGGGCTCCGGACGCCGTGGAGCTGAGCCGACCGACCGCCTGGCGGTCTGACATGGACGCGGTTGTACGGTGCCGACGACGTCCCGCACGACCGGAGTTCCATTCAACCACCATCAGCGGTGCATCTTGTCGGGCTGGGGCGGAGCCCTGTTCGTGGATGGAGTGCAGAATCGACGCAATCAGCACGCACCAACGAGAGGAGATGGACCGTGGCGACGACACCAATGTCCCCACGCATGCCGCAGGTGCGAGAGCCCGCCTCTGCGGAGGATCTCTTGCCGGCGCTTCGGACGGTGGTAACGCGCACGCCCGAGCGGACCTTTCAGGAGGGCCTCGCGCTCAAGCCGGGCGAGCGGGTGCTCATGGTCACCGACAGCACGATCAACCCGCTGTTGACGGAGGCCTTCGGGGAGGCCATCCGCGACGCGGGTGGCCACGTCGACGTCATCAATCTCGAAGGCTACCCGCTCATGGATGACCCCCTTGAGCTGGTGGATGGGCCCAACACGACAAACTGGTACCCCGACTGGCTTTGGGAGGGGGCCAAGCGGGCCGACGTGCTGCTGTGTTTGGCCTTCTTCAAGTTCCCTCATACCCCCAACCTCCCCTTCTGGCGGGGAACACGAGCGCCCGACTTCAAGGCCCGGGCTGTCCAGTGGGAGCTTCCCCCAGACATGCTGCTCAGTCCCTCGCTTACCTATCCGCTCGAGGTCTGGGACGCGATCGACGACAAGACGTGGGAGCTGCTGGGCCGCGCCCGTCGGATCGAGATCAGCGACCAGGACGGAACCAAGCTGACCTTTGACCTGACCGCTGAGGACTGGGCTGCGCCCACGGGTCGGGGAGAGGAAGAGGGCCCGGCCGGCGCTCGCCCGTATACCCCCGGACACATCTTTGTCCCATTCCCCAGCAACCGGCGTCTCGAGGGAGAGGTCACGATCCGAAGCCTCACGTTCGGCGGGCCCGTCGACCCGACCCGTCTCACCGTAGAAGGCCGCAAGGTGACCCAGGTGCGGGGCAGCGGCGCGTTCGCGGATCGACTGCGCCAGTCATTCGAGGCATACAAGGGCCAGACATTCCCCGGTCTGCCCGGGCCCGGTACCGACTGGATCAGTACCTTTGCCCTGTGCACGAATCCCAAGTTCCGGCGGTCGCCTTCCTTTGAGATCGCCCGCGGCTCCGCGCGGGTGCACTCATGGTGCCTGGGCCATCGCCGCTCGGGGTTCCTGCACGCCAGCGTGGGCGCCGCACTCGTCGGCGGGAATCACAAGGTCATTCGTCACTTCGACATGATGTTTCCCACTCTGGTCGCTGATGGGCGACCGGTCATCGAGGCAGGGCACCTGGTGGCCCTGGATGACCCAGAGGTCCGGAACGTGGCAGAGCGCCATGGTGACGCGGACGACCTGCTGCGGGAGGATTGGGTGCCGGATCCGGCAACGGCAATGTAGCACGGCGGCGTCGGGTGTGACGCGCGGCGCGAGATGGTGCGCCTGAGGGCGCGTTGTCTTGCCGCAACCGCTCGAGCCTCGAATGGCCACTGCTTCCCGCCGCAGCACTTCGAGATTGAGCGCTCACAAGACCGGGGACATGATGTCGCTGAGCCGAGACCGCTCGGACACGTGGCCGCCCGCACCCGGACACACGTTGCGTGTCGCTATACTTGACTGGGTCTGCTCCACACGGAACGCGACCAGAGGAGACGTCTGATGACGACCCGGGACGAGAACGAGCTGCTCACCCGGACGGGGCCGGGCACGCCGATGGGGGGGCTGCTGCGACAGTACTGGGTGCCAGCCCTCCTGCCGGAGGAGCTGCCGGAACCGGACGGTCCCCCCATACGGCTGCAGCTCCTCGGCGAGCAGCTGGTGGCCTTTCGCGATTCGCACGGCCGCATCGGCCTGCTCGATAAGCATTGTGCGCACCGCGGCGCCTCCCTGTTTTTCGGGCGCAATGCGGAGGGCGGCTTGCGCTGCGTATACCACGGCTGGAAGTACGATGTGGCGGGCCGCTGTGTCGACATGCCGAACGAGCCGGAACCACTCACTGGGGATGAAGACAGCCCAGCGGCGCAAGCCGAGGCCACCCGCGCGGCAGGGGCGCCTCGCCCGTTCAAGGAGGGGATCCAGCTCAAGGCCTACCCCGTCTGCGAGTGGGGAGGCATCGTCTGGACCTATATGGGGCCGGCCCGCCCGCCGCCCGCGCTGCCGGCGCTGGAGTGGACGCTGGTGCCAGACGCGCATCGGTACGTGGCCAAACGCGTCCAGGAGTGCAACTATCTCCAGGCTCTGGAGGGCGGGGTAGACCTGAGCCACATCGCGTTCCTCCACCGGACCTTGGATCCCGGCCGAGACCGGGAGGATCAGAAACTCACTCGACGCGATGTCCGGCCCACATTCGAAGTAGTCGAGACCGACTGCGGACTGATGATCGCGGCCAGGCGACATGCGGACGCGGGGCGCTCCTACTGGCGGATCTCGCAGTTCATCATGCCCTGGTATACGATGTTTCCTCCGTTGATCGACGAGGGCGCGGGTGGCCACGCCTGGGTGCCCATCGATGACGAGCGCTGCTGGGCGTTCAGCATCACCTGGGACCCCGACAAGCCGCCCTCGGTGGTAGGCGAGGGCATCTACGGTGAGCTGATCCCCGGGACGTACCGGCCCCGGGCGAATCGGGACAACGACTACCTGGTGGACCGAGCGGCCCAGCGGACTGTCTCGTTCACCGGCATCCCGGGATTCGCCGCCCAGGACTGCGCGGTTCAGGAAAGCATGGGGGCCATCGTCGACCGCAGCCGAGAACGTCTCGGGCCGAGCGATCTGCCGATCCTTGCCCTGCGTCGTCGGCTGCGGGCCGCGGCGAACGCCTTTCTGGCGGGGGGAGAGGTCCCCGGACTGGACCCCCGCAGCCAGCACGTCCGGCCGGCCGCGGTGGTGCTCCCCAGGGAGATTCCCGTGGCGGTCGGAGCGAAGGACGCCCTGAGCGCAGACCCGGGCACATCGCGCTGAGTTTTCCACGCCCCTATGGCCCGGGGCGCCGCGAGTGGATGAGCAGAAAAACTGTTCAGAGAAGTGGGCAGGACAGCGGTGACGAACCCAACGGGCGCCGATCTCCGGCAACTCCTGGCGGAGACGTGCCGGATTCTGTACCGGCTGGGGCTGACGGACTACATGGGCCACCCCAGCGTCCGGATCGCCGGCACCGATCACGTGCTCATCAAGCCCCGACACTCGCTCGGCATCCGCGCGCAGGACCGCGTCAAGCCCGAGGAGATGGTCATCATCGATCTGAACGGCAACCTGCTGGAAGGTGGCGACGGGCCGCCAGCGGAGCGGTTCATTCACACCGCGATCTATCGGGCCAGGCCCGACGTCCAGGCGGTGGTGCATACCCACCAGCCCTGGGCTACGCTCATGGG
>WHTR01000021.1:0-2727 GCA_009377635.1 Chloroflexota bacterium | reverse complement strand
GGCCCGACGTCCAGGCGGTGGTGCATACCCACCAGCCCTGGGCTACGCTCATGGGCGTCGTTGAGCAGCCGATCCTGCCGATCCTGCACGTCGAGTCGCCGCTGGTCGAGCGGCCGGTGCCCATCTGGCCGTGCGCAAAGCTTGTCACGGACGATGACCTGGGGAGGGATCTGGCCCAGACGCTGGGCAACCACACGGTGTGTCTGCTGCAGGGCCACGGGATCGTAACCGTCGCTGCGAGCCTGCAGGAGGCGACCCTCGCCGCCATTCACCTGGAGCGCCTCGCCGAGGTGAACTACAAGGCCCTCGCCATCAACCGGCCCCCTCGCGTCATCCCGCCCGACGAGATCCGGCAGCTCAAGGCTCACGGTGTCAGCAGTGATGTTCGGTGGGCGTACTATGCAGAACTTGCGGGGCGACCGGACCCCGGCCGCGCGCCATGACCTCAAGCGGGGGCCTGCCACATCCCGGGGAGCGCGGCTCTCTCACACTTCATGCGGCCGCACGGCGCGTGTGTCCGAGGTGCGGCCGGACGTCTCTGTCGGCCGGATAGCAGCGACTTCCGAGGAGGATTGGATGCCAACAGCGACGCTCAATGGCTTGAAGCACCACTACGTGGACGAGGGATCAGGTGCCCCGATCTTCTTTCTCCACGGAGCTGGCGGAAGCCATCAGCAGTTCACCGACGAGCACACCCCAGCCATCTCGAAGAC
Source organism: Chloroflexota bacterium (assembly GCA_009377635.1). Lineage (GTDB taxonomy): Bacteria > Chloroflexota > UBA6077 > UBA6077 > SHYK01 > WHTR01. The sequence continues at coordinate 2,014 of WHTR01000021.1, read as the reverse complement.
GTTTCGGTGCATTTCCACCGATGCCCGTGGCATGGGTGGCAGCGCTCACGTAGCGACGATGCCGGTCACCGCCTGGGTCGACGACCAGCTCGCCCTGATGGACCATCTCCAGATCGAGAAGGCGCACATCTGTGGTTCGAGCCGGGGCTCACGGGTGGCCCTGCGTTTCGCCATCGAGCACCCGGGCCGGGTGAAGTCGCTGCTGCTCGATGGCCCGATCATCGCGATGACCGAAGTCGGAGACGAGGCGCTGAACCGTAACGCCGGCGATGGCAGCAGGCTGCCACCGTCTCTGCAGGAAGACAACCGTCGACGCCACGGTGATGACTGGATGGACGTGGTCCGGAACTACTTCAATCTCCGCAACCTGCCAGGACTGCAGCGCTACCTCAACACCCGGGACGAGGTCCATACAATCGAGTGTCCAGTCCTGGTGATGCACGGCGACGTGGATGATGGGACGCATCCGCTCGCGTCGACGTTCGAGCTGTTCGCGAAATTGGGGCGGGCGCGACTCTGCATTCTGCCCGACATCGGTGGCTACAGTGTGAACCGATTCGGGGGAGCTGCGTTTGCCAGGACCGTGGTCGACTGGGTTCAGAAGCTGGAGACGGGCCACGAGATTACGAACGCGTTCGCCACCTACGACTCGTGCCGCTCCAAGTTGGCGAATCTGCTCACCGAGGTCGTTGCCCGATAGGAGGCAGTCGATGCCACCGTCTGAACTCTCCGGCGCGCGCCTACCGAGCATGGTTATCGGCGCGGCTGAATGGGGCCATGCGAGGCTACAATTGGCGGTGTCGTCACGGCATTCCGATTGGGACGAGGACTCGTCAGCGATACGTCCTGCTCGGTGAGGCGCCGATGGACCCGAGCCTACCCGTTCACAACTCCGTCTACTCGGCCAGGTCGTTCGAGCTCGAGCAGGACCTCGTCTGGCGACACCTGTGGGTCTTAATCTGCCTGGACCCTGACGCGCCCTCGCTACGCGACTATCTGAGTGCAGAGCTGCTGGCTGCGAGGGACGAGCCCCTCGGGCGAGCCGCATACGAAGTGTTCAACGCCGACTCCTAGATGCTTAACGCCAACTGGAAGATTTTCGCGGAGAACGGCCGCGACGGCTACCACGTGCCCTTCGTCCACCAGTCCTTCCTTGGCTACGCGAGCCCGCCCCAGCCGTACGTTCTGTTCGGGTCCGGCCACGCGCTCCAGCGGGCAGCATGGGCGAGGAGCGCCGTGGGTGAGGAGACGTGGCTGAAGACGACTCAGTTTCCGCTGACTGGCCTCGAGCCGGGCGGCGGGTGGATCGCCAACATCTTTCCCGATCTGGTCGTCATGGCGCGAGGAAGTGTGGTGGAAATCCTCTCGCAGCTTCCATTGACGTACGACGAGACGTTGTACGAGGTCCGAGTGATTGGTCTCGTCGGGGACACCGAAGACGCCCGGGCGTGTCGACGGCTGGCGTTCGAGACATGGCTCCAGACCCAGCAGCCGGAAGACCGGGCTTCCATGGAGAATCAGCAACGTGGGCTACGGCCGCAGTGTATCAGCAACGACCACCGTTTGCGCAGCCAGGCGCCCGGGCGAGGCGCCCGTGATAGAATCGACCTATGCTGCAGGAGCGATCGCGCCGGGAAGCCCTTGATTCGCTCACGCTCGGATTGAGAAACTACTGGTACCCGACCTTCCGCTCGGCCGACCTTGGGACGGCTCCCGTCGGCATCAAGCGGCTCGGCGAGGACCTCGTCCTCTGGCGTGATGTAGCCGGGCGCCCGCGCCTCTTCCGGGACGCCTGTGCTCACCGAGGGGCGAGACTCTCCCTCGGGCAGGTCCACGGCGACATCCTGCAGTGCTGGTACCATGGCTGGCAATACGATGTGACCGGACAATGCAGGCTCATTCCCACCGAAGGCGAGAGCTTCGCTGGGACGCAGCGCATGCGGGTGAGCTCCTATCCGGCCGAGGACCGGGGCGGACTCATCTGGGCGTATTTCGGGGATATGGCGAACGTCCC
>WHTR01000219.1 GCA_009377635.1 Chloroflexota bacterium | reverse complement strand
GCGCTGTCCATCCTCAATTGCGAGAAGTCCGAGGGGATTCTATCGGTCACGAGCAGGCGCGGGCAACGACGGATTCGTCGGGCTGATGACACCCACGCTCGGGTCACTACGAACAGAGAAGCGTCAGCCCCCCGCCGGCACGCCGAGGCCTGGCTTGGTCATCTCCTCCGCGTTCAGGATCCGGTCGAGCTCGTTGTCGGAGAGATCCGACCGCTCCCGCGCGATCTCGCGGATGGTCCGACCGGTCTCGAATGCCTCTTTGGCGATCTTCGCCGCAGCGTCGTAGCCCATGACGGGAGCCAGGGCCGTGCAGATGGCGAGCCCCTTCTCCACCATCGCCGGCCCGTTCTCTGTGGCGAGAATTCCGCGCACACACTGGTCAGTAAAGTTTCGGATGGCCGACGCGAGCAGGTCGATTTCTTCCAGGAGATTGTAGGCCGCGACCGGCATCATCACGTTGAGCTCGAAGTTGCTCCCCGTGACCCCGGCCAGCGCCACCGCGGCGTCGTTGCCGATCACATGAACCGCCGCCTGCTGGAGCGACTCAGGGATGACCGGGTTGACCTTCCCGGGCATGATCGAAGAGCCCGGCTGCACCTCCGGGAGCAGCAGCTCGAAGAGACCAGCCCGAGGGCCGGAGGCCATCCAGCGGACGTCGTAGCAGATCTTGAGCATGCTCACGGCCAGGGCCCGGACCATGGCGCTGGCTGCGATCACCGCATCCAGCGTGTTCTGTGCCTGAAAGTGGTTGTCAGTCTCCCAAACCCGCACGCCGTTGAGCTGGGAGAGCTTCTCGCACACCCGCCCCGCGAACTCGGGGTGGCAGTTCACGCCGGTCCCGACGGCTGTTCCACCCAGCGGCACGTCGCCGAGCTCCTGCTGGGCAAACCGCAGGCGTCGGATGCCGTGGTCCACCTGCCCAGCGTAGCCGAGAAACTCCTGACCGAGCCGGATCGGAGTTGCGTCCTGCAGATGCGTGCGCCCCGTCTTGATGAGAGGCCAGAACGCTCGCGACTTCTCAATCAGGGCGTCGCGAAGCTCGGCGCACGCTGGGACCAGCTCTTCCTCGATCGCGGTCAGACCCGCGAGCTGGACGGCGGTAGGAATCACGTCGTTAGAGGACTGGCCGATGTTCACGTGGTCGTTGGGGTGTACCAGGCCACGTTCGCCGCGCTGCCCGCCGAGTCGCTCGATGGCCAGGTTGGCGATGACCTCGTTGGCGTTCATGTTCGTTGAGGTACCCGATCCCGTCTGGAAGATGTCGACGACGAAGTGGTCGTCCCACCTGCCCTCGGAAACCCGTCGAGCCGCCTCGATGATTGCGTCTGCTCGGCGCTCGTCGAGCAGTCCGAGGTCCCGATTGACCTCGGCGGCCACCATCTTGATCTGCCCGAGGGCACGAATGAATCGCCGACTGAAACGCAATCGACTGACGGGAAAGTTGAGCACGGCGCGCTGGGTCGATGCGCCGTAAAGGGCGTTCGAGGGAACCTCCATCTCTCCCATGGAGTCCCGTTCGAGACGCGTTCGGCGCTCGGTCTGCACAGGGGAGCCTCCTCGTCGACGTTTGAATCGTGGGCGCGATCGTCCGCAGTTGCGGAGAGCTGCGGCGGCTGCAGCGCGAGGATCAGCCCGTAGTATACCTGCTCCCTTCGCTGCGTCGGTTGGAGCGGTCTTCCCCGGTTCGGGCGCGTGGGATTCTCTTGCTGTTCTATACAATGTGGGTGGTGAATCTGGAGGTACAGGTATGGTCCTTGATTTCTTTCGGTCCCGGCGAAAACCCGCGGCGGATATCGCTGGTCACGTCCCGCCCGGGCAGTACGTCACTGACAAGTGGCCGGTGCTGCACTACGGATCTGTCCCGTCGATCTCGAAGGAGCAATGGAATCTTCGTATCTTTGGACTCGTCGATGAGGAGCCCCGCACGCTGACCTTTGCGGATCTCCTGCGACTCCCTCAGACGACGGTCACGGCGGATGTGCACTGTGTCACTCGCTGGAGCCGCCTCGGCGCGCACTTCGAAGGTGTTCTGTTCACGGATATCCTGGAGCAGGTGCGCCTCAAGCCTGAGGCGGCGCATGCCATGATCCAC
>WHTR01000218.1 GCA_009377635.1 Chloroflexota bacterium | reverse complement strand
AGATGGAACCGGGTGAGCGCCACCAATTCGGCCCGTTCGCGGTCGAGGCGATCCACGTCAACCACAGTGTGCCAGACGCCATCGCCCTCGCCATCCGGTGCGGGGCGGGAACCGTGGTCCATACGGGCGATTTCAAATTCGATCCTACCCCGCTGGACGAGAACCCGGCGGACACGCAGCGGTTGGCGGAGCTGGGCCGAGAGGGCGTGCTGGCGCTGCTGTGCGACACGACGCGCGTGGAGGAGCCGGGCCGGACGGGCTCCGAGCGCCTCGTCGGCGAGGCACTGCTCCGCGTCATGGAGCGCGCGCCCGGCCGAATCGTCCTGACGACGTTCGCGTCGAACATCACCCGCCTGCGGCAGGTGATGGTCGCAGCGCATCTCCTTGGCCGCCGCGTGGCTGTGGCCGGGCGCAGTCTGCTTCGGAACGTTGAGGTCGCCCACCAGCTGGGCTACGTGCCCGAACTCCACGACGTGCTCATCGATCTGCGCGACGTCAAGGGGCTGCCGCCGCAGGAGGCGGTGCTCCTGACGACTGGCAGCCAGGGCGAGCCGGCCTCAGCCCTTGCCCGGATCGCAGTCAATGACCACCCCGACATCCGTGTCGTACCAGGCGACACCGTCATCTTCTCCGCCAGTCCCATCCCGGGGAACGAGATCACGGTCTCCCGCACGATCAACAACCTGTTTCGGCGAGGCGCCCAGGTGGTCACCCGCCGCGCCGGCACGGACACCGAGCACATCCACGTGTCGGGCCACGCGAGCCAGGATGAGGTCCGCGACATGCTTCGGTACGTTCGTCCCCAGTTCTGCGTGCCGCTTCACGGCGAGTATCGGCATCAGCTTCGCTTTCGGGCGGTCGCGAAGGAGTTCGGCATCCCCGAAGACCGCGTACTCGTCCCGGAGATCGGCGACCTCCTGGAGTTCTCCGCCACGGGCGCGAGAAAGGCGGGTACCGTCCCTGCGGGCTCTGTCCTGATCGACGGGCTCATCCACGGGGTCACGCGCGCGGTTCTGCGTGACCGGCGCCGCCTCGCTGCCGAGGGGGTGATCGTCGTGACGCTCGCGATCGATGGGGAGACGGGCGCGATCGTCGCCGGCCCAGACCTGGTGTCCCGCGGCCTCTTCGATACCGACAGCGAACACTGGGATGATCTGCTGTCGGAGGGCAGACAGCGTGTCGTCCGAGCGCTCCGGAGGATCTCCGGGCAGCCGGAGCCGAGCGTCATTGAGGCGAAGACGCGTGAGGTGCTGGAGAGCTACCTGTACCATCACACGCGGAGCCGTCCAATGATCCTGCCCATCGTTACCGAGATGTGAGGGGTACGGTTCAGAACGGGCGGTCAACGATGGCGAAGGAGATATCCCCCTCCGCGCACACGGCGCCCTCACTCGTGGCTACGGCGTGGCCCTTGCCGTAGTTGGACCGGCGCGCGGTCAGCGTCGTCTCGAGCCGAACCTCGTATCCCGGACGCACCGGCCGGCGGAACCGCCAGCCATCCAGGCCGGTGAGCATGGCAATCTTGCCTCGGTGCTCTCGGAGCCCGAGGGCAGCGATCGCCCCCACCTCAGCCAGCGCCTCAACCAGCAGGGCGCCGGGCATGACGGGAAACCCCGGAAAGTGCCCGGCAAGCAGCGCGGAGAACGCCGCGACGTCGCGAATGATCCCCACAGCCCGCTGGCCGAACTCCACCTCGACAACCTCGTCGACGAAGATGAACGGCTCGCGATGGGGAATGATCGCCTCGATGGCTGCCCGATCGAGGCGATCGATTCGCGCGGCGTTGCTCGACTCGGATTCGTCCGTGCTCATCCGACGCGCCTCCTTCCAGCGGTCACGGTAGGAGCCGACCTACGAGCCCGCCCAGCCCTGGCTGCTGCACGGTAATGGTCGACTCACCCAGGCCCCTGTAGATCCAGCCGATCCCCTCCTGAACGACACCAACGGAGAGAACTCGAGTCCCTGGGCTGTCGAAGCGGATGTACCCGGTGATTGAACGTGTCTCCCCTGGCGCGAGTTCGCCGCCGAGCCCCCAGCGAAACCGGTGGTCTTCGCCCTCCGCTCCGCTCTCGTGCACGGCGATCCGGACGCATC
>WHTR01000217.1 GCA_009377635.1 Chloroflexota bacterium | reverse complement strand
TCTCATCGGTCTCTGCTGCCGGGCGCTCGGGGACGAGGACGGCGCGGAGATGGAGATCGACGCCGCACGCTGGGTCTTCCAGCAGCTCGGGGCCGCGCCCGACCTCGCCCGGGTCGACGCGCTGTCCCAGAGGACGGCCGCACGGGCTGCGGGCGGACTGACCGCCCGCGAGGTGGAAGTGCTCCGCCTCGTGGCGGCCGGCAAGACCAACCGCACAATCGCCGCCGAGCTGTTCCTCAGCGAGAAGACCGTGGCGCGCCACGTGAGCAACATCTTCACCAAGCTGGATCTTTCGTCCCGGGCCGCCGCCACCGCCTACGCCTACGAGCACCACCTCATATAGCCGCCTCTACACAGAAGTACCCACACTCCCGTGCACCACGTTGCGTACTTCGCCCGATGCGGTGGACGTCTGCTTGCTCCTAAGCTTCCCGGGTGGCAACCGAGCACGCCGGTTGTCTCGAAAGAGAACCACAACAACAGGAGGTCAGCGATGTCTACCGAGCAGAACAAGGCGACTCTCCGGCGCCACTACAACGAGGTGATGGAGCAGGGAAAGCTGGAGGTGGTCGACCAGATCTTCGCGCCGAACTTCGTGGACCACGATGAGGACAACCCGACCCACGACCTCGCGGGCGCCAAGCAGTTCTTCGTGATGGCGCGGTCGGCACTCCCCGATAACACCACACGGGTCGAAGATATGGTCGCCGAGGGCGACCGGGTCGTGGCGCGAATCACCGTTTCCGGCACCCACCGCGGCGAGTTCATGGGAACCCCGCCCACGGGTAGGCACATCACGTTCCCGGGCATCGACATCGTACGCTGCGCGGAGGGCAAGATCGTCGAGCACTGGAGCTTGTATGACAAGATGGGCCTGCTGCAGCAGCTCGGCGTGCTGCCGGCCCAGACGCCCGGATGAGCGAAGCGTGTAGCTCTCGGTATCCGAACCCAGGGGAGGTGGCACGGTGAAACGCATGCGTCGAGTCGTTCTTGGCCTCGCACTGGCGGCCATCGCGGCGGCGCACTCCGCGCTCCCGGCCCTGGCTGGTTTCGGCTCGAGCCCTTAGTAGACCGCGTAGGCCGGGCGATGGGTGTATACCCGCTCGTCCATCGCCCGGCCCAACTCAGCAGAGTTCTGGTACGCCGCCAGCCTGTCTCAGGCGGGCGGCTCCAGTATTCAACATGCGAGGAGTTCACAGCATGACAGCAGTCGATGCTCGACGACATGGAGCCTAAGGGGTTGCACCAGTACTGGAAGACGGAGTTCCTTCCCGACCAATCGACCGCGTACCTCGAGGCGTTCCGCGACGGCGCCCTCAGCGTGACCTCGCCGCTGTCGTACTCGGTCATCTTCCACATCGGCGGCGCGGCGAACGAACGCGACAGAGACGATGGCGCTGTGGGCAACCGCGACGCGCGGTTCATCAGCGGGTTCTCCGGCGTGTGGCCGCCGGCCGACAACCGCGCCGCCGAGCATGTGGCTTGGGTGCGGAACGCGTGGGCGCGGATCCGGCCCTTCTCGACGGGCGGGAACTATGTCAACCTCCAGCTACTCGAGGATGACGCTGGCCGCACCGCCGCCGCTTACGGGAAGAACTTCGAGCGCCTTCGGCGCGTCAAGGCCGAGTACGACCCGGACAACCTGTTCCGGGTCAACCGCAACATACCGCCAGTGGCCTGACTGCCAACTCGCCGGTCTTCGTCGGTCGGCGAGGCCACTGAGCGCTGCATCCATCCTCGGTTTCGTTGACAGCCGCCAGCGCCCGGGGTAGACTGGCGCTATCGGCTCCCGGCGATCCCGGAACCACCCGTGCGGAGCCGACGAGAGGAGGACCAACGATGGCTCAGGTCGTCCTGGGCATGGGCACGTCCCACGGCCCGCAGCTCAACATTCCACCGTCGCAGTGGCATCTGCTCACCGAGAAGGATCAGACTGATCCGCGCATCGACTACCAGGCGTTGCTTCGGGTCGTCCCACGCGACCTGACCGAGGAGAACACATCCGAGAAATGGCAGGAGCGCTTCGACGCGTGTCACGTTGCGCTGCGCCACCTCGAGGGGAAGCTGCGCGCCGCGAAGCCCGACGCCATCGTCGTCATCGGCGATGACC
>WHTR01000216.1 GCA_009377635.1 Chloroflexota bacterium | reverse complement strand
CCCGCGACCATCGTGCCGAAGTCAAGCGCCATGATGCGCTTGTCCTTCAGCCCCTCGGGAACATCGCCGCGGACGATCCGCTGGGCCAGCCCCTCGGCGATCGCCGTCTTGCCGACGCCCGGCTCGCCGATGAGGACCGGATTGTTCTTGGTCCGACGGGAGAGCACTTGAATCACGCGTCGGATCTCCTCGTCACGACCGATGACCGGATCGAGCTTCCCGCGGCGTGCCAGGTCCGTGAGGTCTCGCCCATAGCGCTCCAGCGCCTGGTACGACGCCTCCGGATTGCGGCTGGTCACCCGCTGTGCCCCCCGGATCTGGCTGAGGGCCTGAAGGACGCGATCCCGAGTGACGCCATGGGTCCGCAGGATGCGCCCCGCGGCGCCGGCCTGGCCATCGTCCGCCAACGCGAGGAGGAGGTGCTCGGTCGAGACGTAGTCGTCCCGCAGCCGCTGCGCCTGTTGCTCCGCGTTGGTCAGCACGGTACGCAGGCGCGGGGACACATAGAGCTGCCCGCCGTACACCTTCGGGAGGCGGTCGACTTCGCGCTCGACCTCCACCGCGATCTCTTCCGGCCGGCCGCTGAGCTTACGAATGACCTCCGCGGGCACGCTGTCGGGCGTAGTCAGCAGGACATGCACCAGATGCTCCGGCTCGACCTGCTGCTGGCTGCGTCCCTCGGCGAGACGCTGCGCCCCCATGAGAGCCTCCTGCGCTCGCTCCGTATAGCGCTGAATATCCATCGTTGCTCTCCAACCTCAGTGTGTGGGGTGCGCCGGCACATCAACACCTTCGCGCGCAGTCAGCCGCGCGATCTCCTCCTCCAGCACCCGGATCCGGTCGGTGAGCCGAAGGATCACCTCCACACCGGCCAGGTTCACTCCCAGATCCTCGATGAGGCGGCGTACCTGCTGGGCGCGATGAAGGTCTTCGATTGAGTAGAGACGGATTCGCCCCTTCGTTCTCGTCGGATTGATGAGCCCCTGCCGTTCATAGGAACGGAGGGTCTGCGCGTGGACCCCGATCACGCGGGCGGCCACGCTGATGGCGAAGTAGCCCATCGCCATGTTCATCTCCTCTGGCATACGCTGGTCACCCGGTCGCCTTTTCCTGTTCGCGCAGCTCCGCGAAGTGCCGGAACAGCTTGCGCTCCTCCTCGCTGAGGCGCGACGGAAGGACCACCCTGACCTCAGCGTAGAGCTCGCCGCGCCCGCTGCCGCCGAGGACGGGCACGCCGTGGCCCTTGAGGCGGAACCTCCGCCCGTTCTGCGTCTCCGGCGGGATGCGGAGAGCCAGCATCTTCCCGTCGAGCGTCGGAACCTCGACCTCTCCGCCGAGCATGGCCACGTGCAGCGGAACGGGCACCGCGACCGTGAGGTCATTGTCGTGCCGCTGAAACGTCGGGTGCGGGGTCATCGAGACCACCAGGTAGAGATCGCCCTTCGGACCTCCGAAGGGACCGGGGCTGCCTTCTCCCGCGGCGCGGACCCGGGAGCCTTCTCGGACGCCCGGCGGGATCCGGATCTCGATGCGCCGGCCTCGTCCGTCCGGCGTGGGAACACTCACCGTGCGGGTCGTCCCGGAGAAGGCCTCTTCCAGCGTGACCGTGACGGGGTGCTCCAAGTCCTGGCCGGGCAACGAGTCGACGCGCGATCGCGTTTCCCCAGAGCGGCCCGTGGCGCGACCGAAGAGGTCGCCGAACATGCCGCGGAGGTCGCCGCCGAAGCCCCTCCCGAAAGGATCCTGGAACTCCGAGGGATCGGTATAGGTGCGGGTCGTTGAGCCGCCGTAGCCGGCCCGCCCGCCGGCAGTCCGTGCCTGCTCGGCATGCTGCCAGGCGTGGCCGTACCGGTCGTACTTGGCGCGATTCTCCTTGTCGGACAGAACGTCGTACGCCTCGGAGATCTCCTTGAAGCGCGCCTCGGCGTCCTTGTCGCTCGGGTTCACATCGGGATGGTACGTGCGAGCGAGCTTCCGAAATGCCTGCCGGATCTCCTTCTCGGAGGCGTTTCGGCGAACGCCGAGCACCTCGTAGTAGTCGCGTCGCGTGGCCATCGCCTCCCTCTACCGCGTGTTGCACGCATAAGACTTTCTCGTGGTGATATCTTAAACATTGATAGCACTACTGTCAATGTCTTTGCAGAGCGGGTTGAATTGCCTAGCGCCGCCG
>WHTR01000215.1 GCA_009377635.1 Chloroflexota bacterium | reverse complement strand
GGATAGCTGTGCGAGCCACCTCTCGACCTCGGGCTCAGCTTCTACGCGTCCCCATGGCATAGCGAGGATGCTATATCAGCATAGCCTCAACAGGCAGGAAATGCACCTCACAGCGACAGGAGGCGGCAGCGCCTCTAAGGGCAGCCTCGACCTCGTCGTCTTTCTCGGGGCGATCCCCGTACGCTCGCACGTAGTCAAGGGTCATGTTGCGCTGGTCGGCTGAGGCGAAGGAGTCGATCAGGGCGGATCGGATGTACTCGCTTCGAGACATGGATCTCGTCTCTCGCTCGTCATCGATGAGCCGAAGGAGATCAACGGGCAGGTCGATCGTGATCTTGGCAGTGGTCATAGCGACAGAATACAAAGCGTCACCTTTGGTGGCCGTCCTTTCTGAAGACCAGGTCTGACAACCGTTCGGCGGCCTCGGTTTGCATGTGCGGGACCGCGTGCGAGTAGACGTCGAGCGTGAAGGCGATGTTCGAGTGGCCGAGGCGCTCAGACACGATCTTCGGGTGGATGCCGGCCTGCAGCGCCAGGGTCGCATGCGTGTGCCTCAGGTCGTGGAGCCGGATCCTCGGGAGTCCCGACAGCCGAACGAGATCGCGGAACGCCCTCGTCACGAGGTTGGGATCGAGCGGCTCGCCGTCGTCCTTGGCGAACACCAGGCCCCCGTCGTCGCGCGCCTCGTCCTTTAGATCACGCAGTACCTCAACGGTGCGACGATCGAGGGCAACCACCCGCCGGCCCTTGGCCGTCTTGGGGGTCGACATCAGCACCTCGCCCGCCACCCACACCACGGTCTGTCTGACCGCGGCTTCGCCGGTCTCGAGGTTGATGTCCGGCCACCGCAGCCCGAGCGCCTCTCCACGCCTCATCCCAGTCATCGCGATCAAGAGCCACAGGGGATAGAGGTCGTCGGTCTCGGCATAGATGAGGAACGACGCCAGCTCGTTCGGGCTCCAGGTCCGCATCGACTCCGGCCCGGTGCGGTCGCGCGGCGGATCACAGCGATCGGCTGGATTCTCGTAGAGGAGTCCCCACCTGACCGCGTCGCGGAACGCCCGGTGCAACATCGCATGGACCCGGCGAACCGTCGCCGGACTGAGGCCGGTCTTGCCGTCGAGGCGACCGCACGCGAGCAGCTCGGCGTAGAACGAGTTGAGCTCGGCCGGCCCGACATCCTCGAGCCTGATGCGACCCAGGCGCGGGACGACCTGGTTGCGGACCTGGTTCTCGTAGCCGCTGAACGTCGACGGCCTGATCGTGGAGCGGATGGCGGGGAGCCACTTCTCGGTCAGGAACTGCGCGAGGGAGCCTTCGGGGTACACCCGGGCGACGGTAGGGGCGCGCGGGCAGCCGGGCTGTGACCTGGGCCACGGCTGGGCTCAGTCTTCGTTCTCGAGCCGGTCTTTCTGGTCCCTCTCTTCCAGCTCTCGGAAGAGCCGGATCGTTGGCAGGTCCTTCTCGCGATAGATGGCTTCCTTCGAGCGGAGGATGTCGGCTCTCGAGGCCACCGCGATCCTCAGGCCCCCGAGCTCCACGCTGATCGCGGAGAGACTGAGCTCCTCGAACCCTCTCGAGGCGGCCGGGGTGTGCACGATGTCGAGTGGGCCCCAGGTCGTCTCGAGATTGAGGAACGGCGCCGCCCGCAGGATCCGCGGAGTGAATGCGATCCGGAGCGACTCCGGCTCGTCGGTGAAACGCATCCGTGCGTCCATCTCCTCGAGCGCGGCCGCGAGCCGCCGGAGGTTCTCGTCGTCCCCGGCGGGGCAGATGTCGAGATCGAACGTGGCGTACGGCGACGCGTGGTACACCGCGGCGATCCCTCCGACGACAACGAAGGCGACGTCGTGGCGCGCGAGGACCTCCAGCATCCGCTGGGGATCGAAGGTCAGATCGTCAGGAAGCTCGTCGTGAGGCATCCCTCAGCTCCTTGGCGAAGCGGAGTCCCGAGAGGAACCGCTCGAAGCGCTGTTCCGGGGTTCGCCGCAGGTTGTCGAGCGCCAGGCTCAGGTCGTGCTCGTTGGTCTCGAGGAGCGAGAAGCCCAGGGTGTAGCCACAGGCGCGCACGATCCGCTCCAGCGTTTCCACGGTGGGCGACACCTTGCCCGACTCCCACCGGGCCACCGCCGACTGGGTCGTGCCGATCAGAGCGGCAAGACCCGCCTGGGTGAGGCCCGCTCGCCGGCGGGCGGCTCGGATGATC
>WHTR01000214.1 GCA_009377635.1 Chloroflexota bacterium | reverse complement strand
GTGGCGCGTCCCGGCACGTCGCCGGCGGCGACGCGGGCCGCCGCCGGCTCGGCGCCGATCGTCGTGACGAGGATCGGCTCGTCGACGACGAGCCCGGCAACCGTCGTCCAGACGATCCGCAGCTCGCCATGGGGTGTCTCGAAGGTCAGCGTGCCGCCGGCGAGCGAGACCACCTGGCCGGTCAGGTGATCGCCGTTGGTGAGGAGGACTTCGTCGGCCGCGGCGGGCTCGGCCATCAGCAGGAAGGCACAGAGTAGAATCAGTCGTCGTGGCATCTATGGGGGCGCTCCGGGGAGGCTGCGCCTGCAAGCATGCAGCCTGTTTGGCTAGCCCAGCTATCTTGATTGGGCCGAGATCCGTGTGTTACGCTAAGCTTTCGTCGCGGGCGGGAATAACTCAGTGGTAGAGTGCGACCTTGCCAAGGTCGAAGTCGCGGGTTCGAATCCCGTTTCCCGCTCCAACTTCATCTCTATGACGATCCTCACCGGCTGCCAGGCGCGCTGTCGGCCTTCGACGACGGCTCAGGCCACCCCGAGCGACGTCGAGGGGTGTCGCCGCCCCATATAGGACGCGGCCGGACTTCCCGTAGTCAGCAAGCAGTTCCGAGCGGCGCCGTCGCCAAGTGGTAAGGCAGAGGTCTGCAAAACCTCGATCCCCGGTTCAAATCCGGGCGGCGCCTCCAATCCAATCCTGATGTTAGACCTTACGCACGCAATCCCCGGCTGACGTCGCGAGTCTTCTGCCGCGCATCGAATCCGCAGGATCGCTGCGCTCTCTGCTCCACCTACCATGAGCGCCCGGGCCATATGCGCTCCAGGTAGTCAGCCACAAGGTCCTGGAACTCCTGCACGGACTGATAGCGCCTGTCGGGATTGGGGTCCACCGCGGGCAGCAGAATCTCCTTTAGCTCCGTGTCGATTTCCCGATCAGCCTGAATGCTGGCGCCAGCCTCCGCGTTCCACGTCCACTGATACCCGGCCAGCATCGTGTACAGCACCGCGCCGAGCGAGAACAGATCCGAGCGCGCGTCCGGCGCCTGATGGGCCACCTCCGGCGCGGAGAATTGGGGCGTTGTCGAGGGGTTGTAGAAAACGCCCGTCGAATGCCGCGCCCGCTCGTACGACGATTCGAAATCGACGATCCTGATCACCGGCCGCCCCTTCTGCATTCGGTACAGGATGTTCATCGGATTCAGATCGACGTGGAAGATCATGAGGCGATGGAGCTCGGCCAGGGCCGCAGCCACCTTGATTGTTGTTCGGAGATGGGCAACCGTCCGGGCGGGGATCCGTTCGGCAGCGATCGACGTGGCCAGCGGAAATTCGTCGAACAGATAGCTGGTCATGTAGACACGCCCGTCCCGCAGGCGGCCGTGATCCACGACGACCGGAAAATACCCCGAGGTGGGCAGCTCGCGATTGATGGTCGCGAGGGAGGCGATCTCGTTGGTGAGATTCTGCTGGTAGACCAGCCCTGGCTTGGAGGCCAGCTTAATCAGCAGGTTGGCGTGAGTGCGTTTGTCCCGTCCGACGTACAAGTGATGCCGGACGTGCTCGACGGAGCGATGGCCGCTGCGGGCGGTCGTGAGCCGCTGAATGCTCGTGAGCTGATCGAAGGGCGGGGATGCGTCATCGATGTCGAGCGGTTCGCTGTGTGGCATGCTGACCATCTCATGTCGAAGGCGTGAACGCACCACGGGTTTGACCTTGCCGCCTCACCCGATACACTCTCATTCATGGTGATGAGGCCATACCTTCCGCTTGCGTGCGCGCTTCTGTTCGCGGCCCTCGCGGCTGAGGCGCATCATTCCATCGCCGGTGCGTACGACAGCAGACGGACCGTGCGTGTCGAGGGCCTCGTCGTCCGGTTCGCCTTCGTCAATCCGCATGCGTTCGTCACGCTCGAGGTGCGGGAGTCGGGGCGCGCGCCGCAGGTGTGGCACCTGGAGATGGATGACCGGGGCGAGTTGTCGGAGATCGGGATGACCGAGGAGACGTTGAAACCTGGCGACCGGCTGGTCGTCTCCGGCAGTCCCGGCCGCCGCGAGGCGAATCGGATGTACATCCAACGGCTGCACCGACCGGCCGACGGGTACGGTTACGAGCAGGTGAACAGCCGGCCTCGACTCCGGTCGGCGGATCGGTAGGCCAGCAGTTAGAGAAGGTTGGGGCCGAAATGGTTCATAGGGGCCCGAAAGCGCGGCACAACGAGCGTTCGGCAGATACCAGAAATTAGG
>WHTR01000213.1 GCA_009377635.1 Chloroflexota bacterium | reverse complement strand
CCCGACGCGACGGGCGCTGATCCTAGAACTGGCGCGCGCGATGCACGAGGAGGCGCTGGACTTGCAGCGGGCGGGCGCGAGGTACATCCAGATCGACGAGCCGGCTCTGATGACGCGCGCCGAGGACATCGACGTATTCATCGAGGCTGCCAGGATGGTGACCGACGGGCTCGAGGTGAAGACGGTCGCGCACGTCTGCTACGGCGACTTCCTCCAGCTCGGGCCGTACCTCAACCAGCTTCCCTTCGACCAGCTCGACCTGGAGTTCGCGAACCGGAACTTCGAGGGGTTGGACATCTTCCGCACGTACCCCTTTGACAAGGAGCTCGCCTTCGGCGTGGTGGATGTGCACTCCCACGTCATAGAGCCCGTCGATCGGCCGATGGCCGCCATTCGCCGCGCGCTCGAGTTCATTCCGCCGGAGCGGCTCTTTGTGGATCCGGACTGCGGTCTCAAGACTCGAACCAAGGACGAGGCGGTGGAGAAGCTCACGGTGGTCCAGAACGCCCGGGACGAGGTCCGCCGGGAGCTGGGCCTTCCGTGAGTTGTTCGTGTAGCGAGGTCGTGGCTGAGCTGCTGCGTACACCCCTCGCCGAGCGGCACCGCGCGCTCGGCGCACGGATGGCCCCCTTCGGCGGATGGCTCATGCCCATCCAGTACGAGGGGATCGTTGCCGAGCACCTCCACACGCGGGCGGCAGCCGGGCTCTTCGACCTGTCCCACATGGGGAGGCTCGCGGTGACCGGCCCGGAGGCCGCCGCGCTGCTCCAGCGCGCGACCACGAACGATGTCGAGCGCTTGGCGGACGGCGCGGCGCAGTACTCGCTGCTGTGCAACGCGCAGGGAGGCATCCTCGAGGATCTGCTCGTCTACCGTCTGCCAGAGCTCTGGCGGCTCGTGGTCAATGCCGCGAACCGGCGCCGCGTGATCGATCAGCTCGATCGCCTGCGGGACGAGCTGGAGCTCAAGGCGACGGTCCGCGACGACACCTTTGACCAAGCCCTCCTCGGGCTCCAAGGGCCGGAGAGCGAAGCGATTCTCGGGCTCCTGGGCGTCTCGGCCCCGGGGAGCCTCGCGTACTATCATGCTCGGCAAGATGCCATCGTGCTTGCCGATCGCGCGTTGGCCTCGGGCGGTGCAACCGGCATGCTGGCCAGCGCAGGGGCGGCGTTGCCTCCGATTCCCGCTCTCCTCTCCCGGACGGGGTACACCGGAGAGGATGGGTTTGAGCTGATGGTGGCTGCAGCGGACGTTGGCGTAGTCTGGGACCGGCTGCTCGCCGATCCACGGGTCCGCCCCGTCGGTTTGGGTGCCCGCGATACGCTCCGCTTGGAGGCGGGCATGGCGTTGTACGAACATGAGCTGACTGAGGAGGTCAGCCCGTTCGAGGCGGGACTCAGCCGGGTCGTTCGCTTCGAGAAGGGCGACTTCACTGGGCGGGACGCGCTCGGCCAGCTCCGGGGAGTGGCGCCTGCGCGGACGCTCGTTGGCCTCGGTTTCGAGGTCGGTGCCGTCCCGAGAGCTGGACACCGCGTGCTCCTCGACGGGGACCAGGTCGGCCAGATTGCCAGCGGCACCTTCTCACCCACCCTCCGACGCCCCATCGCGACTGCGTACGTCCGGTCGGCGTTCGCGGAACCGGGGGCGAAGCTACAGGTTGACGCCCGGGGGGTCCTCGTACCGGCGCGCGTCGTATCATTGCCATTCGTGCCCCACCAAACCAGACGGGGACGGGCCGCTGCGGGCTAAACGGGAGGGGAACGCAGCTTGAGTGAGGGAACCCAGATACCGGCCGATCGACGATACACCCGAGAGCACGAGTGGGCCCTCCGTGAGGACGACATCGTGGTCGTCGGCATTACCGACTTCGCCCAGCACGAGCTAGGCGACGTGGTCTACGTGGAGCTACCGGCGGTCGGGGGACGCGTCACGGCGATGAAGGAGTTCGGCGTGATCGAAAGCGTGAAGTCGGCATCCGACCTCTACTCGCCCTTGACGGGCGAGGTGGTGGCCACGAACGCCGAGCTGGCCGAGCACCCCGAACTGGTGAACGACTCGCCCTACGACCGCGGCTGGATGATCCGCGTGCGTGCGGATGACATCACTGAGCTGGACACGCTCCTGGATTCCGACGGGTACCAGCAGGTCATCGGCGCGGCCTGAAACCCAGTCAACCTGCGTAATGCTTCGTCGTGGAGGACGGATGGCGTACGTGCCCCTCACCGGTGCCGAGCGGGCGGCTATGCTGGAGACGCTCGGGCTCACC
>WHTR01000212.1 GCA_009377635.1 Chloroflexota bacterium | reverse complement strand
GGCTACACGCGTTCTCTACGGGCGCTCAACCGATGGACGCACGACGTCCCGGTACTCTGCCATTAGACAACCTGATGTGGAGATCGCTGGACCTCAATGCCTGCTTCCGTGCCTGCCGCCGACGCCCCCGAGCCGACGCTCTACGCACCAAGGGCGCCGAGCCGCGTCTGCGTGGTGAGCGAGGAGTTCTCCGCCGAAGCCGACGAAGGAGTCCGGATATTCGCCAGAGAGACAGCTCGGGCGCTGGCACGCCACGCGGACGTGATGGCCCTGGCGACAGCGTCTGTCAGCACACACGTTGGGGCTCGTGTTGCCTCATCTCCACGCACCCTGATCAGCTTAGGATTACGTCAAGAGCTCGTGCGGTATGACCCGGAGATGGTCGTGTACGTTCCGCGCGCCTCCACGACGCTCTGGTCCTTTGTTCGCAGCCGTGTGCTCAAGTGGTACGCTCCTCGGGCAACGGTACTGCTCGTCGGACTTCAGCCTCGGCGGCACGGACGAGTGGCCAGAACACTCATCCCGCACCTTGCTCCGGATCTCGTCTTCGTGCAGGCACCCGAGAGCCAGCGGTACCTGCAGACGCTGGGATGCCACGTTGGGCTCGTTCGGAGCGGCGTGGATCTGGACCGGTTCAAGCCTGTCTCGTCGGCTCGAAGGCGCGAGCTTCGCCAACGCTACGACCTGGCGGAAGAGCGACCGGTCTGCCTGCACGTCGGTCATGTGACAGCGGGGCGCGGCGTCCGAGACCTCGCGGCGCTCGCGTCGCGAGGGCAGTGCCAGGCTGTGTTTGTGTGCAGCACGAGTACGGACCAAGACGTCCGACTGGCTGGAGACCTGCGCGAGGCCGGTGTCCGGGTCATTGATGTTTACCTGCCGAACGTCGAAGAGCTGTACCAGCTCGCCGACTGCTATGTGTTCCCCGTCACGTCCGAGGGCAGCGCCATTGAGATCCCCCTTTCGGTCCTCGAGGCCTGCGCGTGCGACCTGCCGGTCGTAACCACGCGGTTCGGTGGGCTCGTGCATCTGCCCGGCGTCCAGAGCTGTCCCGCCGTGGCGTTCGTCGACTCCGCGGACGCGCTGCTGGCTCAAGCCCACAGGATGAGCCACTCAACGCTACACGGAACGCGGTCGCTTGTCGCTGACTACAGCTGGGACGCTGTCGCCAAGGATCTCATCTCGGTCGTCCGGCCGCCTTTGGATGTCGCAGTGGAGCCGCCTTGTGCATCTCAGGCCGCCGACGCATGGTATTCAGATAGTAAAGACGGATAGGGGATAGGAGGGGACAGTGGACGAGATTCGGGGCCTGTTTGTGGCCGAGCTGACGCCAGGCGTCCGATTCCCGCAGCGCATCGCCGTGCTGGGGGGTGGGACTGGACAGTTTAACCTTCTCCGCGGCCTCGTCGAGCACAACCAGCCGGAGCTGATCACTGCGATCCCAGGGACCTGGGACAGTGGAGGCAGCTCTGGCCGCCTGCGTACGGACCTGGGCGTCCTTCCCCCCGGTGACGCACGGCAATGCCTGATCGCACTGATCGAGGACTCGGACCAGCGTCGCGTCGCCCTTCGCCTCTTCGATGACCGTCTGGCCGAGGTGAACGGTCCGCTGCAAGGACACAGTCTGGGTAACCTCATCATCGCGCGACTGGACCACATCCACCAGGGCCAGGACCGGGGACTCGAGGCAGCCCGCAAGCTTCTGCGTATCCGAGCCAGCGTCACTCCCGTCAGCCCCACGCGAGTCGAGCTGATCGCTCGATACCAGAGCGGTCTGGAGATCGAGGGGGAGGAGTCCATCGACCACAGATGGCTGCGGGACGATTTCGACGCGCGGGATCGACCAACCCGCATCTACTTCAGCACGAAAGCCGACCCCAATCCTCATGCCCTGGCTGCGCTGTCCGGAGCGGACAAGATCGTCTTCTCGTCTGGAAGTCTCTACGGAAGCGTGCTCCCCCACCTCCTGGTCGATGGCGTGCAAGAGGTGATCACGGCGTCGCGAGCGAAGGTCATCTTCATCCTCAACCTCATGACCGAGAAGGGGCAGACCGATCACTACCGTGCGTCGGACCACCTCGAGGCCCTCCTCTTCTACCTGGGCGACCCCCACCGGCTCGATTACATGGTTGTCAACGACGCGCAGTTGGACCGCGAGATCGTCGAGCTGTACGAGCGCGAAGGACAGCGACCCGTGGAGATCGATGACGACGCGTGCCTCCGCCTCGCCCCGCGGCTTCGGATCGTGCGCGTCCCGCTGGCTCGATACCTCCGGCGGGAGCAT
>WHTR01000211.1 GCA_009377635.1 Chloroflexota bacterium | reverse complement strand
AGCGCGAAAGGGATCGCCACCCTCGCGCCCTCGATCAAGCGCTCCCGCAGACTCAAAGCGCCGCTGGTCTCGACGACCCTCTTCGTGGCCCAACTGAGGAACCAGCCGACGAACAGGAGCGCCCCCAGAGGAAGGATCGATGTCCCCTCGCCTCCGCGCTCGATCGGGATGCCGAGGGCACCGAGTCCCGCAACCCCGATGCGAGCCAAGATCCACAGCGGACTCTTGCCGGTACCGAAGTTCGGAGCGATCAGCTTGGCCATAACCACGAAGACAGCCCCGATCGCCAGCATCGCTGCGATCCCGGTGAGCGCGGCCAGCGACACCCGGTCCCAACCGTTCGCGATGATGCCTCGGCGGACGTCGGCACTCAGACTACGAAGCGCCCTTGCACCCTCGGGCCGCGCCTCGACGGTCCGCTCGCTGGGATCAGCGCTCTCAAGTTCCCGCGGACCGAGTTTGGCCGTCGCTGACCCTTCCTCCGGCGGACGAAGATCGATGGTCCGCTCGTCGTCTCGATCGTCCGGCGGCTGAGCGTTTGGCATGCCCGGATGCTAACCCTCAGCACCGGCTAGAAGCTCGAGCGGTTGGCGGCGGCGTAGGCGTACGCACCCCGCGAGCGCTCGATCCTGAGCTGCAGCCTTCTCGGTGCGACCGTCCGGGGTCGGCGCCTCAGCCGCTCGGAGAGGTTCGCACCCATGGCCATGGCAGGTTGCTCGACATACCGGGCGGACAGAGCCCCGGCCAAGATGGCGGCGGGGAGCGCCAGCGCCAGGATCACCCAGACCTGCAGGTACGGGCTCAACGTGTGAACTAGCGCGTAGATAACGACCCCATGCAGCAGATAGAGGCTGTAGGAGATACGGCCGAGGAACGCCAGGCTCGCGTGGGTGAAGAATCTCGCCGCTCGCGCTGACGCCAACAGGAACATGATCGCGACGGCGGCCCCCAGAGCGAATGTCCAGTGTTCGAGAGCCTGCGCAACCGTGGTCTCGCCCATGGTCTCCGTGACCCGGCGGCCCTCGATGTAACAAGCTGCGCCCAAGAAGGCGAGGCCGAACCGCGCCGGGGGCCGAAGACCTCGGATGCGTTCGACGATCCACTCTCGATGCTTCGCCAACAGTGCACTGAAGAGGAAGATCCCGATGAGATGGACCGTGACCGCGTACTCGCCGGCACCGCCCGTCAGCCCGATGCCCGCAAGCGACGCCCACGCGATGCCGACGATCGAAAACGACAGCGCGTAAAGCGCCGCGCGTCCCGTCCGCCATCTGATCACCGGGAGCACCAACAAGGGGAACACGATCGAGACCCGCATCTCATGGATCAAAGACCAGAACGAGAGCCCGTACTCGCTCGACCGGAACCGCCCGAGCATCCCGACGTGATTCGCGACATCGCGCCCGCTGGGTGGGTGGCTCCAGTGCGTCTGGAACCAATCGCTCATCCCCGGGATGTGGCCGCGGGCCAGCAACGTTGCACCGGCGAACGCGAGGAGCACGGCGGCGAGATACGGCACGTAGATGCGAAAGACGCGCTTGACCAGGTAGCCGTCATACGGACGGTCGCTAGCAGAGAGGACCGGCAGCGCGAGCACGAAGCCAGACAGCGTGAAGAACAGAAGCACAGCTTCCCGGCCCCCGACCAGCAGATGGAGCGGGGTGCGGTCGAGGCCGGCCAGGAATGGGCCGTCCCAGGCGCCGCTCGCCCGTAGCATGTGGCTCAGGAGCACGAACAGCGCCGCCACTCCCCGTAGCCCATCGAGCTGGCCGAGTCGCGTTCGCTCAACCCTCTTGGGCGTCGTTTTTGTGTGGGACATCGACCTAACTTGCCACTCCGTCCCGGCCCCTAAACCGGGGCATACCTACTCTTCGACGCCGGCGACGATCCTCTCGAGCGTCACCTCGGGATGGTCGGCCTCGAAGCGCTCGAGCTGGAACCGGCTGGGGAACAACGCGAGCAGGTTGCCGTCCGAGCGGAAGAACACCTCCGCCTGCCACATGCCCTTGAGCGCCTCGCGTCCGGCCTCGTCGGTCCGGCGGGCGATGTTGTAGTTGGTCGGGCTCAACTCGATCGGAGAGCCGAACTCCTCGGCCAGCCGGTACTGCGCGACCTCGAACTGCATCGGACCGACCGCGGCCAGGATCGGCTCCTGATCGCCTCGTTCGGGGTGACGGAGGACCTGGATCACGCCCTCTTCGTCGAGTTGCTGGATGCCGCGCCGGAATTGCTTGTAACGGCCCGAGTCCTTGTTGCGCGCGACCATGAAGTGCTCCGGTGCGAACGACGGGATC
>WHTR01000210.1 GCA_009377635.1 Chloroflexota bacterium | reverse complement strand
GTTACCCGCGCCGTTCCCTGCTGGACCACGGACACGCCGTCTGGAACGACGACGGACACCTGCCGTGTCAGCGTGGTGTTGACGTCCGAGACGTCGACCTCTTCGGTCTGGGCGAAGTTCACTTCGCTGAGTGCGCGCGGCGCGCCGACGATCGTCACCGCGGACGGCTCCGCGCTGACCCCTTCGATCACGAACCCGCTCTGCACAACCCCCACGACATGCGGTTGGACGCCGACGGTCCTGTAGCCGAGCTGCTGGGCGACGGGGATCCGCACCCGAACTGCGGGCGGCGTCAGGAGGACGCCGCGGCCCTCGATGGACACGGTCTGCCCCTCGGCGTCGATCGGGTTCGGTGTGTAGCGGCCGTCGACGTCGACCGTCACGCCATCGAGCCGCACGCCCACGGCGACGCCGGCAATCTCTTTGACGATCGCGGCCGGTCCGGTGATGGCCACGTTGATGGGGTCGATCTCCGCCTCGCCGGCCTCGTAGCCCGCGGGAACACTTCCGCCCCGGTCCAGCCGCACGGGCACCGTCGTCGCGACCTCTTGATCGAGGCGTACCGAGATCTCCGATGGAGAAACACTGAGCACGCCGACCCGTGGATCCGGGTGGTCCACATCGACGCGATACTGGCCGGTGCCGACGCGCGCGCTGCTCAAACTGGCGACCGCTCGGAAATTGTCCGGCCGCAGGCCCGGCCACAGCTCTCGGGGAGCGCTAACAGCGATCCTGGCCGTGGGATTGCTCGGGCTCTCCACGATGACGAGGCCGGGTGGTCGGTCCAAGATCTCGACTGGGACGTCAAAGCTGCCAATGTTCGTAGGGTTCTCCTCACCGCGCACGACGGCGAAGAGTACGACGGAGATCAGGAGCGCGAGCAGCGCCCGGCCGACATCCAGATGTGCGAGGAGCCCGTTCATGACGCCCGAGAAGGCACTCTGAGGCGGAGCAGATGCGGGATAGCGTCGGTGACGTTCGAGCGATAGAGCAACGGCAGCACGTGCCGAAGCTTCTGCTCGTCGAGGTTCCGAACGATGCGCCCATTGTTGCAGACCGCGATCCGGCCCGTCTCCTCAGACACGACAATGCTGATCGCGTCCGTCTGAGCTGTGATGCCGATCGCCGCGCGATGCCGCGTGCCGAACTGGTGCCCCGTCTGCGTCGTCTCGGAGAGGGGCAGCACGGACCCCGCGGCGAGCACCCGGTCTCCACGCACGATAACGGCGCCGTCGTGGAGCGGGGAGTGCGGGTAGAAGATGCTCAGGAGGAACTCGACCGAGAGCGTACCGTCGATTCGGATGCCGGTATCAACGTACTCGCCGAGCGGAATCTGGCGCTCCAGCACGATAAGCGCGCCCCAGTTCCGCTCCGAGAGGCGCCCAGCCGCGCTGGAGATGATATCGATGGTCCGCTGGCTGGCGGTTACCGGTCCGGCACGTGCGAATCCGCCCGCGCGACCGATCTGCTCAAGCGCGCGTCGAAGCTCCGGCTGAAACAGGATGGGAATCGCGACGAGCAGAGCGGGAAGCGAGTTTCGGAGCAGCCACCCGAGGACGACGAGGCCGAAGACGGATGCGGCAACCGAGCCGACCAAGTAGACGAGGGCGATGCCGCGCAGCAGCGCCGCGGCCGTCGTTCCCTGGATCAGCGACAGGAGCCAGTAGGCCACGCCGCCCACGATCAGGAGCTCGATCACGCTCCTGATGTCGAGTGGCAGCAGGGCCGAGCGGACTGCGTCAAGGATCTGATTCACGAAGGAGCGCCTCCGATTCGTGCTACGCCTCGCCGGCCAGCAGCTCCGCAAGGAGCGCCTTCTGTGCGTGCACCCGGTTTTCCGCTTGGTCGAACACAACGGAATTAGGTCCGTCGATGACGTCGGCCGCGATCTCTTCGCCGCGATGCGCCGGCAGGCAGTGCATCACGATGGCGTGGCTCGCTGCCTGGCTGAGGAGCTCAGTGTCCACGCGATACGGCGGGAAGATCGCTGCTCGGGCCTCCCGCTCGGCTTCCTCGCCCATGCTGAACCATGCGTCGGTATAAATCACATCCGCGTCGCGCACCGCACCCGACGGATCGTTCCCCACCTCCACCGTACAGTCGGCCGCCCGAGCCGCGGCGACCGCCGTCGGGTTGGGCTCGTAGCCGGCCGGGGTCGCCACGCGAAGCCGAAAGCCGGCCAGCGCCGCGGCCTCGACCAGCGACCGCGACACGTTGTTGCCATCGCCGACATACGCCACGGTCACGTCATGGATTCGGCCGAACCGCTCGTGAACGGTCATCAGGTCGGCGAGAATCTGGCAGGG
>WHTR01000020.1 GCA_009377635.1 Chloroflexota bacterium | reverse complement strand
ATGAACACGTTCCGGGACCCGGCCGCGAACGTATCGATCCGTATCCCGACGGAGTCTGACGATCCGACATTCGAGGCCAGCGGAGGCCTCGACGGAGCGCGCCTGCTCTACGGCGATCGCCCCGGCGTGCTGAGCACCGGCGCCTCGGGGAAGTATGATCCGATGAGCCATCGGGCCGCGCGTGAAGCCGGCTACGCGGTCCCGGAGAGGGTGGGGGACGCCACGACCCGCGTTGTCGAGTACGGGCAGATCCATCCGAGGGAGTGACGTCCCGGCTTCTCACGTGAATCCTGTCGGATGAACCACCTGGGGACGCGGACGGAAACTGTCATTCTGAGGCCGCAGGCCGAAGTATCTCTGGTCATAACTGATCATGCTACGGCAGTTGGCACTCATGGGAGATCCTTCGCTTCGCTCAGGATGACATTTCGGCTCTATAGGAGTCCAGCTCACTCATCGTCGGCCAGTTGTCTACAGAGAAGGGCACCGTATGCCCGCTGGACGTTCTCCCGTGGCGGTGCCATGTCCAGGGCGGCGCTGGGCAGAGGTCGCGCCTACTTGAACGTGCAGTGGGGGTGCACGGCGCCCATCCGGCAGACCGCCCCGTTCACCCGGAGCTCGGCCTCGAACTCCATGTGCACATCGGGCGTCTCGTCGGAGAACCGGTACTGGTCTCCCCCTTCCTGAGGACTTTTCGAATAGTCGTATTGCTTCCCGCCCGGCTTGGGCTTGTCGGTCCCCCAGCCGATGGCGAGAAACACTGCGTGCTCTCTGCTGGTGCAGAAGTGCGCGTGCCACCACCCCTCGGGCGGGACAAACATGCTTCCCGGGCCCCAATCGACTCGCTCGAGCTCCTCCCACGTCGGGCCCAACCTCGTGTAGCCTCGGCCCTGGAGCAGGATCACGTGGATGCCGGGTCCGTGCCGATGGAACGTCGAGTGGGCGCCGGAGGGCCACGCCTGGCTGTGCGAGCGTACCGAGCCATTCACCATGTTGTACCCCTGCGCCACCGTGCCACCGCCTCGGCCGCCGGTCGTGACCCCGCCCGGCACGGGGTTGCGAGCGAGAACGTCCGCGACGAAGTTCGTGAGGTTCGTGCCGGCCTTCTCCGCGAAGTAGTTTTCTTCACTGTTGAACTTGCTTCGGAAGACGTAGGGATTGTTGAAGACAAAGTCGAGATCCTTGAAGCTGTCGATGATGCGCGGAGCGGAGGTCATGGCCACGTAGCGGACGGGTTCGCTGCCCGAGAGATTGAAATGCTGATGCCAGGCGTTGGGGGGAAGCGAGAAGTAGCTTCGTTCGTTCCATTCGAACGTCTGTTTCTTGCCCTCCTCGGTCCAGACGGTCGTGGATCCGTGCCCTTTGAGGATGAAGATGGTCTCCTCGAAGATGTGGCGCCAGGGTTCCACCTGGGCTTGGGGTGGGATCTCGAGAACATAGGTGTCGTTGAAGCCGCCCGTCCCGTCGAGATTGATGAATGCGCCGGCCACGGTCCCCCGAGCGAGCCACGGCTTCAGCTCGAGGTCCAGCAGGTTGGGGACGTGGAAGCCGCGAATCGTGTCGAGGCGCTGCGACTCCTTCCACTGCTCGTACGGAGACTTGTAGGCCGATGCCGGGGTCTGAACGCTATCAGCGGTCGCTGCTTCCACGCGGGTCACCTCCTCGGATCTCGGATGTAGCGGGGCGTGGTTTGCACCTCAAGGCTGTCGGATGAATCACCTAGCCCGATTGGCGCGTGATCACCTCCAGCCCGTGGCCGTTCGGGTCCTCGAAGTAGAAGCCTCGTACGCCCGCCCGGTCGTACACCTGGCTATCTTTATTGCTTGTCGTGCTGCCAAACGGAACGCTGGTGGCTCTGAGCCGCTCGAGCACGGAATCGAACTCTGCGTTGTCCACGCGAAAGGCGTAGTGGTGGACTTCCGGTACCTCTGACTGCTCAAAGTTCAGCGTGAGTCCTTCGCTGAGGGCCACAGGTGCGAAGTCCCGACGGGGTCCCGCATAGCGGACGCCGAAGACGCGGGCATAGAACTCCGCGGTCGCCACCTTGTCCCGGGCCGGAATGCTCATATGGTCGAGTGCCACAGTCATTAGCTGACCTCCCGTTTATGCCGGTCGGTTCCCCGATTGGGAACTGCCGTTGTGCTTGCGTATCTTCAGGGCTATGTGTGTGTACAGAAGGGATGGTGGTCTCCCATCTGGCATTCCACGCCGTTGCGAGCTATCTCCGCCTCGTACTCGCGATGGGTAGTAGGATCTTCGTCCCCCCACTCGATCTGGTCGCCGCCCTCCTTGGTGCTCACGTACACGTACTGCTTCCCGCCCGCTTTGGGTTTGTCGGACCCCCATCCGATGGCGAGGAAGAGCGTGGGCTCTGGAGCAGTGTTGAAGTGCTGGTGGAACCACATCTCGGGAGGCACGAACATGCTGTTCGGACCCCAGTCGATGCGTTCGACCGGCTGTCCTTCCTGCCACATCAGGGAGTAGCCGCGGCCTTTGAGGATGACGATATGGATTCCCGGCCCGTGTCGGTGAGCCTTCTTGTAGGTTCCGACTGCCCAGCCGGACGAGTGGGACCGGACGGTGCTGTTGACCATCGCGAAACTCGCACCGAACCCGCCGATCGCGCGGTTCCAGCCGCCCGCACGATCTACGGGACCCCGCCGCTGGCTGGCCTCCATGACGTCGGCCACGAAGTTCGTGTGCCAAGGCCCTCGCTTTCCGTCTCTGGGCGCCTCCAGGAAGTAGCCGTCCTCGCCGGTGAACCGGTCAGTGAACACGAACGGGTTGTTGAACACGAACTCCAGGTTCTTGAACGTGTCGATCACGCGCGGGGCCGCGGTCATCGCCACGTAGCGGGCCGGCTCGTCGCCGACCACGTTGTGGTGCTGGTACCACGCGTTCGGAGGTACCGAGAAGTAGCTCTGCTCCTGCCACTCGAAGGTCTGCTTGGGCTTCCCGTCGAGCCAGACGCTGGTGGCCCCTCTCCCCTTGAGAACGAAGGCGGTCTCCTCATAGATATGGCGGATCGGCTGGAGAGATCGCCCCGGTGGAATCTCGCAGATGTAGGTATCGTTGAATCCACCGGTCCCTTCGAGGTTGACGAATACTCCGGCGCCGCCACGGGACTCCCAGGGGGTCAATTCGACGTCCAGCAGGTCTCTAATGAAGTAACCTCGGATGGTCGGAAGCCCCTCGGACCCTTTCCATTGTTCATAGGGTGACTTCCACGCCTCCGCCTCAGCGCGCGCGGTCTGGAACTCGGGCTCTGCCATCAACTCCTCCTTGAATGAACCGCTGTTGTTCGCGTCACATTGTCGGGATGCCACGACAATTGTTCTGATCTCGTCGCGATGTCACGAGCGTCGGTCGACTGCCCTTATGGCTCCCAGTACCACTCGTGGATGTTGCGCATGGGGCTGCCAGCACCCTTCGGCACCTGGCGCACCGTTGGTCCTTTCAGGACGTTCACATGGTTCCAGGCTCGGGAGTGCCAGTACAAGAAAATGCCGGGCAGCTCTGAGCTGACGAGCCTCTCGATCTGGATCGTCAGGCGGACGATCTCGTCCCGGACGACCTCGCCCTCGAGCAGATCGAGCAGTCGATCCAGCTCAGGATTCGAGTAGCCGCCACGGTTGCCCCCGGCCCAGCGCGTCTCCGGGCCCGGGATGTTGGCGCTGTGGTAGGTCGTGAATTGGCCCGAGCCGACAGCGAGCATGCCCGGAAGCTGCGCCCGGTCCTGCTGGCTCCCCCCCGACGGGAACCGGCCGGGGATCGCCTCGAAGCCGAACTGCTTGAGCTGATCCGCGATGATCGCGTTCTCCTGCTCGAAGAGCGAGGAGCCCCCTGTGAACCAGATCGGTAATCCCGCGGGCTCACCTCGCGTGTCGAGCCATCGCCCGGTGGAACTCCGCGTGAACCCAGCCTCTTCGAGGAGCTGCTGCGTACGTCGCGGGTCGTGCGGGTACTTCGTCACCTCGCGGTCGACGAGTGGATGATACTCCTCCCCGGGATGCGTGCGGGTGTCGCTCATGATACCGCGGCCACCGGTGACGGCGTCGAACGATTCCCGCTTGTCGATGGCGTGCGCGATCGCCTGTCGCACGCGAACGTCGGTCGCGATCTCGGGCGGCGATGCCAGATCCGGCCTGAGCTGGAACTGGAGCGTCCGGGATCCGAGCGCCTCCCAGAGGACGACCCCGTCGGCCCAGTCGCGTTCGAGGATGAGGCCCTCCTGAGCCCGAAACAGGTCGGCGCCGAAGTCCACCTCGCCGGCGACCGTGGCGGCTAACGCGGTATTGACGTCGGCGATGGCGCGAATGCTGACCCGGTCGATCCTCGGTCGGCCGAGGATGTGGGCCTTGAACGCCAAACCCTCGATCGACACACCGGGATTGTATGAGTCGAGCTTGTACGGACCCGCGCCCACGAAGTTCGCATTCCAGAACGGATTGTTCGGGAGGAACCCCTCCCCCGTCCCAGTGCTCTCCAGGTGCGCGTCCTCGAGGATATGGCGCGGCAGTGGCGGAAAGCTCGTCGTGGTGCTGCCCCCTCCCTGCTCGCCCTGGAGGATGCCGGCGTCCGCCCACGGCTGGCGCCACTGGATCACCACGGTTCGGGGGTCCGGCGCCGCCACGCTCGACATGAACCTGATCGGGATGCTGCGGTCGACGCCGTACTCCGGTGTCGCATACACCTCCCAGGCGAACGCGAAGTCCTCCGCCGTGAGGGGCTGCCCATCGTGCCAGACTAGATTCGGTTTGAGGCGATAGGTGGTCTCCATCGTGCCGTCCGGAAAGAGCTGCCAACTGTCGGAGTTCAGCTGCGGAAGGCTCTCGGCGAGGTAGGGCGACACGCGGGCGCGCTCGTCGGCAATGGCCAGGGCGGCGTTCAAGATGACGCCTGGAATGTTCTCGGCCACACCGGTCGCCGCGCCGACGCCGCCCGCCAGCCCCTTGGCTGCGAAGTCCGTCGGTACCTGCGACGCGACCATGACCAGGCTGCGCTGCGGCGCCGCAGACCCCGGTCCGGAGGCGGCGGATCCAGCGCCTGGAGCGTCAGCCCGACCGCACGCCGCCAGCACGAGCGATCCCATGAGAAGACACGTGACGAGCCGAAGGCTCCGCACGGTATGCCTCCTAGGCATGGATGGGTTCACAGCTTGTAGAGGGTCGCGGCGTTTCTCCACAGCACCTGCTCGCGTACGTCCGTCGAGACCCCCTGGAAGCACCGATCGATGGTCTCCCTGGTCCTCGGCCACGTGGATGTCGCCAGGGGCATATTGGTGGACCACAGAATGTTCTGAGGTCCGACGTAGTGCGCGAATGGCGCCACCCGGTCGTACCAGCCGTTCAAATAGCACTGGCGGTGGAATATCGCAGACGGCGGCGTGTCATACCCCTCCTTCGCCAGGCCATCGTGCTCGGCCTGGTGGTCGCTCCACTCGAGGTCGAGCATGCCCCAGCTCAGCGCGCTCTCTGCGAGCACCAGGCGGAGTTTCGGGTGCCGCATGAGGATGCGAGAGAAGATGAACAGGTTGAGAACGAACACGCTGGAGACAGGCTTCGTCACCGCGTCCAGAGCTTCGGCGCGCATCCGCGGAAGCCCCGGAGGCGACGCGTACTGCAGCCGCGTCGAAGCGCCGGCGTGGAGGCAGAGCGGGACCTCGAGCTCCTCGCAAACGGCCCACACCGGGTCGTAGTCGGCGTCGGCTACGTGCGGTACGTCCCGCAGGTCCATGGGCACGGACGGAAAGACGACGCCGCGGTGTCCGCTGGCGACGGCTCGCTGGATCTCGGCCACGGTCGCCTCAGGCGGCCAGATGGGCACGATGCACTGGGGGACGAATCGGTCGCTGACCGACGCCCACTCCTCGATCACCCAATCGTTGTAGGCGCGCACACAGGCGGTCTCGATCTCCGGGTCCCGAAGCCCCGCGAACCCTTGCCCAGCCATCCCGGCAACGGTCGGATACAGCACGGAGTAGTCGACACCCCCGGCGTCCATCGCTCGGAGTCGCTCGGAAGGCACGTACGCGGCAGGGGGTACGTCGTCCCAGCGGCCGGGCTCCTGGTTACGATCAGGCATGAAGGCCCCCGTCCGAGCTACGTGCCCCTCGAGGAGCACCTGCCCGTCGACCACCCACCGCTCGTCCCCGTTCGAGCGCTCGAGGCGGGGGACACGGTCGCCCCACCGGGCCTTCGACAGCCGTGTGGTCCAGAGGTCCGGTGGCTCCTGGACGTGGTCGTCCACGCTGATCAGACCGTGTACAAGCTCCACGAAAGCTCTCCTCGACTATGCTCCCGGCGACCCAGTGGCCTTCACCCCATAGACGCGGAGGGCGTTCTCGTAGAGCAGCTTGGGGCGATCCTCCTGTGGCACGCCGTCGAGAACCCTCTCGGCGGCATTCCAGGATCGGGGGTAATAGGAGGCCACGTGGGGGAAATCCGACTCCCACATGATGTTCTCGATGCCGATCTCGTGCCGTAGCTTGATCCCTTCGGCCTCGAACCAGAAGTTCACGAACATCTGGCGGCGGATCGTGTCGCTGGGCCGCGAGTCCATCCCTTCGGTCCACAGGTGCCGAGCCTCCCACTCGTGGTCGCAGGCTGCCAGCACATAGTTGAACCCGCCAATCCCGGCCTCCGCGAACACCACCTTGAGGCTCGGGAAGCGCTCCGTGACACCGGAGAAGATCAGCATGGGGATGACCTGCGCGGGCGTGACGGCCGACGTGCTGGTCGACGCCGAGTGCTCCTGCCGCTCCGAGTAGCCGCTCCAGCTCTTGGTGGAGCCACCCGCGTTGATGCCTGACGAGCCGTGAAAGTGAATGGGAACGCCCAGCGACTGGCATACGTCCCAGATCGGATCCCAATGGGGATCGGTGAGGGCTGGTAGGCCTCTCGGCGGCGTCCCCATGACGTTGACGCCGCGATGGCCGCCCTCTACCGCGCGCTCGATCTCTCGGGCCATGTCCTGTGGGCTCTGGAGCCAAGGAAGAGCCGCCAGCGGCCAGAACCGATCGCTCACGCGCACCCAGTCGGACAGGATGTCGTTGTACGCGCGCACCGCGTCGAGCTCGAACCCAGGGTCCTTGTAGCTGTAGTAGGAGCCCCCCGGCGGGTTGGGAAAGAGGACTTCCGCGTCGACGCCGTCGATGTCGAGGGCCTTGAGCCGCTCGGCTGGGTCGTACGCCATCCTCGGTACGTCCTCGAATCTCTCGGGCCAGTGCGGGAAGGGCTCGCCCATGAGCGCAGGGCAGTTACAGACCTGTCCGCCCGCCGGCTTGCCATAGATGCTCCAGCCGTCGTGCCCGTCACGTCGTGACGGGGCGACGTGGGGGACGAGATCTCCCCACTTGCTCGGCATGCGAGATATGAAATCATCGCGGTGGAATGCCCCGTGCGAGTCCGCGCTGATGAGACCATGCCTGATTTCCAATTGACCCCCCGCATCGTCCACGAAATCCGTGAACCTGTGCTTGTCGCTGATCGTATGGGACGCGAGCTATACGTGAGCGCACGTCCATCGCCAGGTCTGTCAGCACGATTTTATGAAAATCGCCCTCAGGCGTCCTTGCCTTCTTCGCGATAGAGATCCAGGGCCTTGAAGGTGGGCCAGTCATCGACGGAGAAGAGGATGTTGTCACTATCGGAGACGTTCTCGTGGTGGTGCCAGCTCCACGGCGGCACGACGAAGATGTCCCCTTCGCTCCACTCCAGCCGCTCCCCGTCGACGACCGTGACCCCGCTGCCCCGAAAGGCCTGATAGATCGTGGTGCTGATGTGCCGGTGGTCCTGCGTGGTGAGTCTGGGTGACCCGATCTGCAGCTCGCAGGCGAACGTGGGGAGCGTCGGTCCGCCGTTGATCGGGTGCGTATAGGTCACGTGATACCCGTCGTAGGGATCCGGCTCCACTTCGCTCTCACGTAGCGCCTGGATCGCTGCATCCGTCTCTGTCCAGGGGTAGCGCATCGCGGGCGGGGTCAGGCGCTCGTGCTTGAGCCAGGACGCCTTCACGTGACCCTGCGTCTTGTTGGAGTAGCCAATGGCCCTCTCTCTGGGCTGCTGGCGCCCGGGATACGTTTCGCCGAGCCCACGTCCCAGCGCCACGATGCGGGCGTCCAGCACGTCCAGCCACATGACGGGCTCGCTGCCCTCGTTTATGTGGTCGTGGAAGCACCAGCCCGGAGTGGTGATGAGATCACCGGTCTCCATCGGCAGGGGCTCACCGTCCACGACCGTGTAGGCGCCGGAGACCCCGTGGATCACGTAGCGGATCGCCGCTGCCGTATGCCGGTGCGCCTCCGCGATCTCCCCCGGCATCACGCACTGGATGGACATGTGGATGGTGTTGCTCATGCGGCCGCGCAGTTCCGGATTGCGCAGCTGCACGGTGCGCCGTCCGGTCATATCCATCGGGACGAGCTCAGTCGCCTTCATGAGCCCGGCATGGATCTCGGGCCATTTCCAGAGGAATGGCTTGAACTCCTCGTGCTCACGGTCCGAGTGGTTCCAGTGCCCGTTGAGATTCCGCTCCTTCAACCAGTCATTCAG
Source organism: Chloroflexota bacterium (assembly GCA_009377635.1). GTDB lineage: Bacteria > Chloroflexota > UBA6077 > UBA6077 > SHYK01 > WHTR01. The sequence continues at coordinate 31,856 of WHTR01000020.1, read as the reverse complement.
GTCGCTCACGTCCTGGACACGACCAATGTCCATGATGCGCCTCCTTTCCGTACACCCGTTCCTATGTGAGACGCTGGATCCTTGCAGGATCGTACCACGATACCCCAGCGCCGGCATAGTTACAACCCGCCTGCACGTGCAAGCGTCGAGGCTCCGCAGCGCTCGGGGTCTACGCGCCGAACCACTCGGCCATCGGCTAGCCCTTCTCCTCGCGGTAGAAGCCGAACGCCTCCGCGATCGGCGAATCGGAGATTGAGAAGAGAATCGCCGGCTCGGTCTTCGAGCGATTGCGGTGCTGGTGCCAATGCCACGAAGAAATATGGAAGCTGTCGTGGTCTTCCCACGCCAGCTCCTTCGAGCTCTCAAGGTCGAGGATGCTCGCGCCCTGGCCCTGCACGACGTGGTACCGCACGCCCCCCGTATGTCGGTGCGGACGCGTGGCCTCGCCCGGGCGGAGCATCTGTAGCCGGGCGCACATCGTCGGGAGCGTGTGGCCACCGGTGGCCGGGTTGGCGTACTCGAGGAGCACGCCGTCGTATGGATCGAACTCTTCTTCGGCGGCCATGAGCTCGAGCGTCTTGCGCGCGTCACGGAACTTGTAGGTGACCGGCGGCGAGTCCTGCGGCGACCCGAGCTGGGACCCGATGAGCCTTGCGGGTCGCACCATGCCGTAGAGCTGGGCATGAAAACCCTCCGGGTGCGTCACGGGTTGCTGATCCGCGCCGGGCCACTCCTCGCGAAACTCGACCTCGAGTGTCTGGATGAGCGACGTGTCGAGCATGTCCATCCAGATGACCGGCTCCTCGCCCGGGTTGGAGTGATCATGCCAGCCGAAGCTCGGCTGCACAAGCAGATCGCCCGGCTCCATGAACATCTGCTCGCCGTTCGTCGTCGTGTAGGCGCTGCCGTCTCCGACCACGATAAATCGCATGGCCGACGCCGTGTGGCGGTGCGCAGCCGCATGCTCGCCGGGCATCACGATCTGGTAGCCGCCCATGTTCCGCCGGAAAGCCTCACCCCCCAGACGGACGACCTCCCCGGCCTCGAGCAGCAACGGGTAGATCGTGGACCATTTGAGGACGCTCGGCTCAGTCTGCCTCTGCTCCCGGCCGGAGCGCATCCAGTACCCGAAGATGCCAAGCCTGCGCAGCTTCTCGTTGAACGCCTCCAGACGTTCCTGGCTGTCTGTCGATTGGGCCACGTTCGGACCTCCTAGCGATCGAGATGGAAGAATCGGGCGACGTTCTCAGCCAGCATTTTCCGCTTCTCTTCCTCGTGAACACCCGCGAGCTGCTGGTTCAATAGCTCTTGGCTGTGGGGCCAGCGGCTCACTTCGTGCGGGAAGTCGCTTCCCCACATGATGTGGTCCACCCCGATGTCGCCCCGCAGGCGGACGCCGATCGGATCGTCGAAGAAGCCCCAGTACGCGTGCTCGCGGACGTATTCACTCGGCCGCCCAGCCAGTGGCTTGAGCCCGAGCAGCCGCTGTGCCCAGAGGTGGTTCGCCTCGTAGATCATGTCCATTTGTTCCATGAAGATGGGAATCCACCCGATCTGGTTTTCGGCCCAGTAGATCTTGAGCGTCGGGAATCGATCGAAGACCCCCGTCATGATCATCTGGGTCAGCTCAAGACAGCCGCAGTGCCGCGTGCCGTATCGCGACATCCGATCCACCAGGCAGATCGGCGGTCGATCGTATCCTTCGGGTTCGATCGGGTACTTGATCATGAACTGGCCCCGGACACCCTGCCGGATGGACATCGACGTGTGCACGGTCACCGGCATGTTCAAGTCCACGGCTGCCGCCCAGAACCGGTCGTCGTCGGGGGTGGGATAGCGTTCCCCACTCGGATACATGCCAAGGAGCACGCCGCGCAGTCCCAACTTGAGGCAGTGCTCCATCTCAGAGATGTCTTCCTCCACGCCCCGGTTGGCAAGAATCCCGATGCCCAAGAGGCGATCCGGAGCGACCGAGCAGAACGCTTCGGCCAGGTACGTGTTGTAGGCGCCCGCCACGGCGATGGCCATCTCGCGGTCGTGACCTCGACCTCCCCCGAAGCTGAACAGGATCTCGGCGTCGACGCCATCGACATCCTGCTCATGGAGACGATGTTCGGGGCTGCCATGTCCTGCCTCCTGGTCATGGCGGAGAATGGTCGGGTCAAATTCCTCGGGCGCGTGCCCGCAAAAATGAGCGGTACCTCCGTAGATAACCGTCCCATCCTCGTGAAGAGTACCGTCGCCCCCGTTGGGGAGCTTGACGAGCTTGGGGAGCCGGTCTCGGTACTGTTTTGGGACGTAGGGGGCGTACTGTTCCGCCAAGATCTGTACGTGGCTATCTGCAGAGACGCAGTTGTAGCTTCTCACGGCAGGATTCCTCTCCTTCGGTTCGATTCCTCATGGGTTACCTCCAGGCCCATTCGTGAACATTGTGCCAGGGAGTTCCAAACCCGAGGGTTGGTCCAGCAAGACCCGTAGTGTGGGCGACGACGTCGGGGTCGAAGTAGGTGGGAATGTATGGAAGCTCCTCCATCTGGATCTTCCCGATCTGTACGAGGACGTCGTCGGCCTCCGACATCGCGAGGGTCCGAGTCCACTGATCATAGAGCGCATCGTGGTCGGCGTTGCTCCACCCCATCTTATTAGTACCACCCCAGCGGTTGTCGGCGGTCGCCGCGCGCGATCCGAGCAGCCGCTCGGCAGACAGGCTCTTGGCAGAGCCCAGCCCGTAGTTGGTTCGCCAGGCGGGGTAAGTGGACTTCATGTCGTCGAACTCCTGCAGCCGCGCCTGGGGCACCAATCGTAGCTGCGCGTCGATGCCCGCCCGCTTCAGATAGTCGACGATGATCGTCGTCTCCTGGCCCTCCTGGCCCTCCGCAACTCCCATCATGTCCGGGCTATGTTTGCCTTCTGCGGCAGAGGCATAGAAGCCGTCCGAGCCCTTGAAGAAACCTGCGTCTGCCATGAGCTGCTCTGTACGTCGGAGGTCGAACGGGTACCTCGGAGCAACGCGCTCCAGGTCCGCGTAATATCGGACTCCTGGCGGCGCGACGACCTCCGCCTGCGGACCCAGGCCTTCCGTGAGTGCGTCGGTGAGTGCTTGTCGATCGATGGCGTGGGCCACAGCGGTGCGCACGCGCACGTCGAGGATCGACTGCGGGTCCGCGTACGCCGGTCGATGCTGGGCTGCCAGGTGTCGCAGTGACCCGGGCTGGATGAGCACCGTGCCCTCGCCGCGTGGAGCCCATTCCCGGTTGAGCGTTGCTGCCTGCGGGTACAAGATCGCTCCGTCGAGGGCAAGGTTGACATCGCCCGCGAGCAGGCGAGCGAGTGTCGGGTTCGGGTCACCGCTCCACGAGAGCACAACTCGGTCGATCTTCGGCCGACCCAGGGCAAATCCGTCGAATGCGGTGGCCTCGATAAAGGCCCCCGGCTCCCATCGGGTCATGCGGTACGGCCCTACCCCGACGTAGCCCGTCGTCCAGTACGGGTGGCTGCCCAGCGCGTCCGCCTGAGCCTCATCGACGAGTGGCTCCAGGATGTGACGTGGGACGACCTTCAGAACGGGAGCGGCGGCTTCCTTGTAGATCTGCTTCCAGCGGATCACCACGGTTCCGGCGTCCGGAGCGAGTACCTCTTCGATGGTGCGATGCTCGACGGGGGAGATCGCCGATTCGCGAAGCCCGAGCTGCAGACTCACGTCATCGGCGCGGTAGGTGAAGGCGAAGTCGTCGGCCGTCAACGGGGTCCCGTCGTGCCACGTCAGATTCCGCCGCAGTCGGTACGTGGTCTCCATCCGGCCATCGGGCAGCACCCGCCAGGAGTTAGTGTCGAGCTGGGGGACTGCATCAGCCAGCACGGGGTAGGGGACATCCGCATCATCGGTGTAGCCGAGCCGTGCTCCGAACAGCACGAGGGTGAGGTCGTTTCGCGACGACGCGGAATCGGTGAGGTCGAACGGCTCGTTGCGCAGGACGATGGCGAGGGAGCGGCTGGGCTGGGCGTCGCCGATGGTAGGATCGCCCGCTTCGCTGCCCCGGGACGGTTGCCCACACGCCGCTGACAGGATCGACGTGAGCGCGAGAGCTGCCAATAGACGACGATCCATGGGGGCCATCCTTTCCGAACGGGATCGAGACTAGCTCGCCTCCTCTCAAGAGCGTCAAATGGAGATCGCTCCACAAGGATCTGTTCGTCAGTCGCCTTGGTGAGGACAATCTCAGCTTCTTCGAATCGCCGGAACGTCCCGTCGCGCCTGCCCGCGTGCTGACCCCTGACGACATGGAGTGCACTCCTATGACCCGAACTCCCACTCCTGAACGTTCCAGAAGTTCGTTGTGTCCGCGACGCCGACGCTAGGCCCCCGGAGCTGGTCCACGACGGCAATCGGGTACACGTTGTAGTAAACGGCAAAGGCAGGGAGCTCCTCGCTCATCAGCTTCATTGCCTGCACCGCGATTCGGTCGCGCTCCGATCGGTCGAGGGTGGACTCGAACGTCTCAAACAGCCGGTCCATGTCAGGGTTGGACCACCCGCCCCGGTTGCTGCCCGTCCACCGGTTGGCGGCCGTGCCGATGTCGGAGGTGGCGAACTGCTTCATGGCGCCGCGTGCGGTCCCCAGGCCCGCTCCCGGCGCTGCGATGCCCGGAGACTTGTGGCGGGTCTCCAGGACGCGCACCAGGTTATTGGGCAACACCGCCAACTGCACGTCGATCCCCGCCCGCCGCCACCCCTCGGCGATGACCTGCCCGGCCCGCTCGTAGTCCACGCTCTCCAGGACCAGGAAGTCCGGCTGGAACGGGGCGCCGGTTGGATCAGTGAAGAACCCCTCCCGGTCCTTGCCAAATCCCATCCCGGTCAGCAGCTGCTCGGTCCGTCGGGGATCGTAGGGGTACTTGGTAACAGCGCGATCGATCTGAGGCAGGAGTGCATCCTGCGCGGCGACGAAGGTGTCCGCCGTTCGGCCCTCTCCGCCGTACAGCACGTCGACCACGCCCTGCCTGTCTATGGAGTGGGCCAGGGCCTGACGAACCGGGCGATCCAGCAGGGCGGGAGTCTTCTGAAACTCCGGACGGAACTGCACCGCCGGGTAGAAGACCGACGTGGCCTCGTTGAGAATCGTGCCCTTGCCCGCCGCCACCCATTCCCCTTTCAGGGTATCCGCATGGATCGCCCGCAGGCTGGTGCTGACTGAGTACTGGATATCGCCAGACAATACGTTGGCCATCACCGTGTTCTCGTCCTCGATGATGCGATAGACCACGCGGTCGACCTTGGGTCGACCCAGCACGTGCCCGTCGAACGCTGAGGCCTCGATCTGAATGCCGTGCTCCCACCGGACCAGCTTATAGGGACCGGCCCCTACGTACGCGTTGGTCCAAAATGGGTGGTTGACGAACCCATCCGCGGCTGACGCATCACGCTCAACTTCCAGGTAGGGTTCTTCCAGCAGGTGACTGGGGAGGGGATCGAGCATCTCTTCGACCAGGGCTCCCGCGTCAGGGTATGGAGCGCGCCACCGGATGACGAAGGTTTGCGGATCTACCGGAACGATCTCCTCGACAAAGTTCTGGGGTGTGGGGATAAAGATGCCCAGTGCGGGATTCGCATAGACTCTCCCGGCGAACGCAAAGTCCTCCGACGTTAGCGGCTGGCCGTCGTGCCAGGTCAGCCCAGCACGAAGACGATAGGTTGTCTCCATTCGACCGTCGGGAAAAACCCTCCAGCTATCCGTATTGAGCTCAGGGAGGGCCTCAGCCAGATAGGGACGAGGGGTTGCCCCATCGTCGTTGAAAGCGAGAAAGGCGTTGAAGAGTCGTCGGGACCACCCCTGGGTGCCCGCGCCGGCAACCTTGTGGTGCAGCGTGTTGGGCTCGTGGCGATCGGCCATCACCAGGGTGCGCTGCGCCGCGGCGGGCGGGCTCTCACCTGACTGGGAGGGGGCACCCGGCTGCCCGGCGCACCCCGTGAGCGCCACAGTGACCAGCAGGATGATCGTGAGCCACGAGGTGTTTTTCATGTCGACGCCTCTCTTTCAGATTGGGTGAGCAGCCTGCGTGGCCCGGAGATAGACGGCGGTTCGGGGTTCGGGTTGGCGCCGCGACTGCGCAAGGCTGTACCAGAGCTTCAGCCCGGCGGAGCGGTGTCGTCGAGCACAAGCGGACTGGCACCGGGGCCCCTACCTCCTCGTGCAGCAGGGGTGGTGTAACATCAGGCACTGCACCCCCGACTTCGCAAGCTCCTCTTCGAACTCTCGATGAAAGGCTGGGTCCTCCTCGTCAAGGGCGATCTGGTCACCGCCCTCTCTGAGGCTGGAGTAGACGTATTGCTTCCCGCCAATCTTGGGCTTGTCGGTTCCCCAGCCAACACGCAGCCAGTCCCAAGGCTCGGGCCCGGTGTTGAAGTGGGCGTGCCACCACATCTCTGGCGGCACGAAGACGGTCCCAGGTCCCCAGTTCACCCGATGAGGCGTCCCCTCTTTGGGCCACAGGTACGAGTAGCCGTGCCCCCCCAGGGTGAGCACGTGGATGCCCGGACCGTGCCGATGGGCTGCAGTATGCACGCCCGGTTGTGAGCCGAAGGAGATGCCGCAGCGCACGGTCCCGTTCACAAAGGCGATGGCGCCTCCGTAGCCACCGCGACCCTCCCCGTCACCCCCGACCGCTCCTCTCAAGTTCACGGCGCCCGCGCGGGCCCGTCGTTCGACCTCCTCGGCCGTCGCCCTGTGCGCCGGCTTTAGCGAATGGACGTCGGCGATGAAGTTTGTGGCCCACCAATGGCCCTTCCGTGTGTTGGTCTCTCTAAAGTAGCCCTCTTCTTCGTCGAAGCGGTCCGTGAATATATGGTTGTTGTTGAAGACGAAGTCCAGGCTCTGGAACGTATCGATCACCCTCGGGGCGGCCGTCATGGCGAAGTACCGCGCTGGCTCCCGACCCGAGAGGTTGTGGTACTGGTGCCAGGCGTTGGGCGGGATCGCGAACCAGCTGCCCTTGGCCCACTCGAACGTCTGTTTCTTCCTCTCGTCGATCCAGACGGTCGTAGTTCCCTCGCCCCTCAGGATGAACACCAATTCGTCGTAGATATGCTTGACGGGCGCCGACGATTGCATCGGAGGGAGCTCGTACACGTACGAGTCGTTGAACCCCTGGGTCCCGTCGAGATTGATGAAGACACCCGAACCTCCACGAGCCCCCCATGGGGTGAGCTCCAGATCGAAGACGTTGTCCACCTGGAAGCCCCGAACAGTCGGGAGTCCCTGCGATGCTTTCCACAGCTCGTAGGGAGACTTGTACGCCTCTGCCTCCTCGTTGTATTGGCGCACCTGTGCGAGCGCTTGTGCGCGAAGGTCCTGTTGCTCCATGGTCCGCTCTCCTCCGTTGCGACGCTTTGTCACTCCAAATGGAAAAAATCGATCGTGTTGCCGGCTACCATGCGGTCGCGTTCGTCGTCGGGCACGCCGTCGAAGATCTCGTCTAGGACTGCTCGCGAATGGGGCCAATCGCCCACAGCATGGGGGAAATCGCTGGACCACATCGCGCGGTCGACCCCCGCCGCGTGCCGCACCTGGACCCCAGTTCGGTCCTTTACGAAGCCCCAGTAGTTGTGCTCCTTGACGTAATCGCTCGGCTGACGCTTCAAAGGCTCCATGCCGAAGACCCGCTCTGCCCAGTGACGGATCCGCAGGTACTCATCATCGAGGTGTTCCATCGCGAAGGCGATCCATCCTAGGTTCGTCTCGGCCCAGTAGATGCGGAGCGTGGGGAAGCGGTCGAACACGCCTGCGAGCAAGAGTTGAACCGCGTTGGCGGCTCGCATAGCGCGCTGAGTGAGGAGCCAAGCCGGATTGGCGGTGCGCGCCAGGCCCTCAGGGTTCCGAGGGAAGCGGACGAGGGGGCCTTCCTTCGCCCGGAAGCCGACATGGACTGTGATCGGCATCTTCATCGCGACTGCGGCGGCCCAGAACCGGTCGTCCTCTGGCGTCGGGAAGCCTTTGCCGTTTGGGAAGGTACCAAGTGCCACGCCCCGAAGCCCGACCTCCTCGCAGAACTCGAGTTCCTCTACAGCAGCGTCCGCGCCGGCGTCGGGGATGACGCCCATGGCCAGGAGCCGGTCACGGTCCGCGGCACAATACTCCTCACCGAGGAACTCGTTGTAGGCGCGGACGACGGCGCGGTATGCGGAGTCGTCACGGATGCCCCGCCAGAAGTCGGAGTTTCCAGCCGACGTGAAGAGCACCTCGGCGTCCACGCCGTCCAGATCCTCTTCCTGTAGACGCTGCTCGCCGGTGCCGGTGCCAGGGCTGCCCTCGTAGCGGATACCGACCGGCGAGTGCTCCTCATAAGGCCTGCCGGTGACGGCGAGCCCGAGCGTGTACAGCGGACGGTTCTCGACAATGATCCCGTCGCCGCCATCGGGGAGCTTGACCAGTCGTGGTGCGAAGTCGCGGAACTTGGCCGGCACCCGGCTAGTCCATCGCTCCGGCGAAATCTCGAGGTGCGAGTCGGCGGAGATTACCTTGAAGTCCCGTGGCATCGTCAACCCCCTATAGATACGAGAGCAACTCAGGTGGGTCAGCTCTCCTCGCGTTCCTCGCGGTACAGGTCGAATGCCTCGAGTATGGGCTGGTCGTGGGCAGAAAAGAGCATCGCGGGCGCGCTGCCGCGCTGCTCGTGCGCATGCCATTGCCAGTTCGGGACGGTGAAGCAGTCGCCCTTGTTCCACTCAAACCGCTTGTCTCCCACCACGGTTACGCCCTCACCCTCGACAACGTGGTAGATTGTGTAGGACGTATGCCGATGGGGTTGCGTCCGCACCCTGGGGAGCAGCATCTGAATCCGCGCGCCCAGTGTCGGCAGCAGGTGGCCCCCGGTGATGGGATTCACGTAGTCCAGTACCACCCCGTCGCACGGATCCGACTGCCCCTCCGCGGCAGCGCGCTCGAGCGCTGGCCGCACTTCCTTCCAGGGGTAGCCGGCTGGCTGGTGGGCCGGATGTTGGCGGCGGTTGGGAGGACGGACGATCCCCATGAGATCGTGATACGTGCCCGCCGCCTGCGTGAAGGGTTGGGTCGGATGCGCGAACTGCTCGGAGAATCGCACGCCGAGCGCTCCCCCGACGAAGGGATTGTCGTGGACGTCGAGCCAGATGATCGGCTGGTCGGATTCGTTCGCGTGATCGTGCCAGCACCAGCTCGGGGTCGTGACATAGTCGCCGGCAGACAGGGAGAGCGGCTCGCCATCGACCGTCGTGTAGGCGTTCTCCCCTTGCACGATGAATCGTGTCGCCGCAAACATGTGCCGATGCGCAGTCGCCACCTCACCAGGCTTGACGAGCTGAATCGACATCTGGGTATTCGGGCTGGTCCGGTTCAGCCCCGGCGTAACGAGCTGGAGTGTCCGTCGGTCGCTGTACGCGAGGTCCACGATCTCCCCGGCTCGGATCAGATTCGGATAGATGTCATCCCACTTCCAGAGCTGGGCGCGGTTCGGAGGGGCCTCTCTCTGACGTGGGACTCCGCGCCAGTGGCCCATCAAATCGAGCCGTGCGAGTTGACGGTCGAACTCCTCGAGAAGGGCCTCGGATCCTGTGGGCACCTCTGTCTCCTCCCGTAGTTGGCTTGTCTCCGTCCGCGTTCGCTCCAGGTCTCAATGGGGCACTCTAGCTCATGCCAATTCGGTCGTCAACCGGATTGTCGGCAGTACCATGCTGACTATCACCTGGACGTGATAGACGGCGCCCCGCCGGTAACCACGTGAACAGAGCTGCGGCGATGTATTGGCGACCAGTCCAATGAGAGGAGGCTCAAGCTATGAGTTTGTGAATTTATTCCGGATTATCTACTCATAGCTATGTACACTGGCCCATTGCCACTCATTTGGCAGTCATCCCGGGAAAAAGTTCACAGCCTCTGAGGAGCGCAGCGACGAAGGATCTCTCGTGACTGCCAACTTACGCTTAAGGGGAGATCCTTCGCTTCGCTCAGGATGACAACAGCGTTTTCGGCCGTGCCGCTAGAGGGGCCCGGGCTCGCTCCTATGCCTTGTCGTCGAGGTACGGGACCGAGAGCTCCGCGTCGTAGGTGTCGGGCACGGCGACCTGGTGCGAGAGCACGATCTCGCGTCGCTCGCGCGCCGACTGCATGATCGCAAGCGCGACCTCGATCGTTCCCATCCCCCAGATCCCATCGTGGAACAACGGCTTGCCGGCAGCCAGCGACGCATGGAACTCCACGAGCTCCCCGCGGCGCTGGGCGATCGGGTTCGCGCTTTCGGACGTCATGTCCATGTCGTGCTGGCCGTCATCGTCGTAGATGAACAGCCCGAACTTCGAGTGCCGGATCACGCCGTTCTCACAGCAGACGAGCACGACCCCGAGATCTCCCGGCGACCATGGTCGTGGACCGCCTCCCTGCCGGAAGACACGCTGCTCCGCCTCGCCGCCGATGCGCAGCGCTTGCTTGTCCGCCTCCTCGTTGCGCGTCCCGGCCCGCATGGCCCTTCGGAGCTCGCCGCGCTCCTCCGGTGTGTAGCGGGAGGTACTGTCCCCCCACGGGACCAGATCGCCGGTCAGAAAGTAGCCGTAGCCATTGTGAATGATATGGCAGGGCGTGCCGTCTTCGAACTCCAGGTACGCCGTGTAGAAGCCCTCGATCGGCCGCCAATCCCCCCACTTGCCGGTCATTCCCCGCACGCTGCGCACTTTGCCGCCTCCCATGAGGCGCATGCTATCGACCTGGTGGGGTGTCTGTCGCCACGGCACACCTCCGCCCTGATTCGGATCAAGCTCCTCCGCCGAGCGCGGTCGCAGCAGCCAGTCGGTGTACGCGAGCGCTTGCAGGTTCGTCAGCCGGCCCAGCTTCCCGGAGTTGATGATCCGGCGCATGGCCCGGATCGGGTAGCTGTACGCCATGGTGTGCCCGGCCATGACCTGAACGTTGTTCTTCCGTCCTGCTTCCACGATCTGCTCGGCCTCGCGGAGGCTCAGGGCCATCGGTTTCTCGACCACCACGTGCTTCCCGTTGTTGGCGGCGGTGACGGCGTGCGGGGCATGGAGCCGGTTTGGCGTCGAGACCCACACGGCGTCCACGTCGGGATCCGCGCACAGGGCCTCGATGCTGTCGTAGACCTTCGCCTCGGGGTAGCGGGTCTTGAAGCGCTCGCGCGTCGTCGGATTGACATCCGCGCCAGCGTACAGCTCGATTCCCTCAGTGCTCTCCATCGCCGGCAAGATCTCCGCGCCGCCGACGCCGATACCGACCATGGCCATTCGGATCGTCTTGGCGCCCGTCGCTGCCATTGTGTCTTCTCCTTCCAGCTTCTTTTCGAGCGATTATACGCACCAGAACGCGATACACTTCTGGCGCGTGTCTGCGGGCTGCTCAACCAAACGGGAGGCTTCCGATGATCGTCGACCTGGATTCCCACCTCCGCGAGAACTACTTCCTGGATGAGATGTTCAAGCTCGATGAGCCGTTCGCCGAGTACACGCCGCAACGAGTCGTCGATGGTCCGCCGCCGGACAGACGATTCCAGTCTCGCATTGCGCGGGGGCCGTCGGCATTGCGGGGGTACAACCACAGCTACATGTACGACCCGCAGGCGAACTGGAAGGATGGCGTGATCGCGGCGCGGCAGGTTGTCGGCTGGGACATGGGGAAGCGAGTCGAGGCGATGGCGCACGAGAGCCTCGACAAGCAGCTCGTCTTTCCCACCGGAATCTGGGCCCCTACGATGATCGAGGGATCCCTCGGGGCGGCGCTGGCGAGGTCCTACAACACCTGGGTGCGCGGCTTCACCCAGCAGCACGCAGATCAGCTGCTGCCGGTCGCCCTGATGCCCGCCGGATGCCCCGAAGAGATGCCGAATGAGCTGCGGCGGTGCGTCCATGAGCTGGGGTTCAAGGCCGTGCATCTGGTCTGCTACCAGGGAGAGCGAAACCTGGATGACCCGTCGTTCTTTCCGCTCTACGAGGCCGCGCAGGAGCTGGACGTCCCCCTGTTCTGCCATCCGAACGGTCAGCAGGGATTCATCACGCAGCGGTTCGACAAGGGCGAGCGGAACAACTTCCTCTCCATGCACGTGCTTGGCCGCCCAACGAATTGCACCCAGGCCCTGGTCGCCCTCGTGTGTGGAGGCGTCTTCGAGAAGTTTCCAGGGCTGAAGGTCGCCTTCTTCGAATGCACAGCCGAATGGCCGCTGTACTGGATGCATCGGATGGACGACGACTGGGAGTGGCTGAAGGACGATCAGGAGCGACACATGCCCATTCCGCTGACGATGGCGCCATCCGAGTATGTCAAGCGCAACTGCTACGTTACCCTGGAGGCGGACGAGCACCCGGACGTCCTGGCGCTGTCTCTCGAGGAGTTCGGAGCAGAGCATATCCTGATGGCGACCGACATGCCCCATTTCGATTCCGAGTACCCGCACACCGTGTCCACGATCAGAGAGCGGGCAGATCTGACACCCACGCAGAAGGATCTCATTCTCGGGGAGAATGCGCGACAGCTTCTGAACCTGTAGGCAGCCGAGCGGTGTGCCTGCGATCGCCCGCTGAGGCAGGCTGCTGTGGACGTTGTCACCCTGAGCGAAGCGAAGGGTCTCCCGGCAGATGCTTCGCCTTCGGCTCAGCATGACAAGGTCCAAACCCCAATGGCGTCCGGGATTTCCGGGCATGGAAGGCTCAGGAGGATAATGTTGGCGCGAGCTCGACGAAGTACGCCAGCGTTTCGGGGTTGCCCACCGAGTCCAGGCTCACGGCTCGCTCGAGCGGCACGCCCGCGAGGATCCGCTTGACCGGCACCTCGAGCTTCTTGCCATTGAGCGTGCGCGGAACCGCCGAGATAGCGTGTATCTCGTCTGGCACGTGGCGGGGCGAGATCTCTCGAGCAATCGCTTGGGCAATCTGCGCGCTCAGCGCGTCATCCAGCTCGGCTTCTGGCCGAAGCACGACAAAAAGCAATAGCTTACCCTCTGTCCCCAGCGCGGTCGTGTCGACAGCAAGACTGTCAACAACGTCCGGCACCTCCTCAACCACGCGGTAGATCTCGCTCGTCCCCGTGCGGACGCCGGCCCGATTCAGCGTCGAGTCGGAGCGGCCGTAGATGACGCACGCTCCGTGCTCCGTGATCTTGATCCAGTCGCCGTGCCGCCACACCCCAGGATAGACGTCGAAGTAGCTCTCGTGGTACCGGCGACCGTCCGTGTCGTTCCAGAGGAACAGTGGCATTGACGGCAACGGCTCCGTGAGCACGAGCTCGCCGACCTCGCCGAGCAGCGGCTTGCCTGCCGCGTCGAAGGCCTCGACCTTCGCGCCCAGACCGCGGCATTGGAGCTCGCCGGCGCGTACCGGCAGAAGGGGACACGAGCCCACAAAGGCCGTGCAGAGGTCGGTCCCCCCGCTGACCGACCCGAGCCACACGTCAGGCTTAACCGTGTCGTAGACCCACTGGAAGCCCTCGGGCGGGAGCGGCGCGCCGGTGGATCCGATTGCCGTGAGACGGCGGAGGTCGGAGTCCTTCCCGGGTTGAATTCCCGCCTTGCGGCAGCTCATGAGAAATGGAGCGCTCGTCCCGAAGTAACTGATGCCAACCTCTTCAGCGAATCGCCACAGCGCGCCGAGGTCCGGGAAGCCCGGGCTCCCGTCGTAGAGGACGACGGTAGTGCCCAGCAGTAGGCCAGAGACGAGCTTGTTCCACATCATCCACCCGGTGCTCGTGTACCAGAAGAAGTGATCCTCCGCGGTCAGATCCATCTGGAGCACGAGTGACTTCCAGTGCTCGAGAAGGATCCCGCCGTGGCCCTGGACAATCGCCTTCGGCAACCCGGTGGTCCCCGACGAGTAGAGGACCCACAACGGATGATCGAACGGCACGGCCTCAAACGCGAGCGGCTCGTCCTCGCGTAGGAGCTCCTCCCACGCCAGCGTGTTGCCTGAGCCGCGACCCGACGACGCGCCGTTGAGGTACGAGACGATGATCGTACGCTCCAGGCCAGGCAGCCGGCGCGCGATCTCCTCGACCTCGGGACGCCGATCGAAGTCTCGGCCGGCGTATCGGTATCCGTCAATGGCGACGAGCAGTCGCGGCCTAATTTGTTGAAAGCGATCGAGAACCGTGGGCACGCCGAAGTCCGGCGAGCAGCACGACCAGATGGCTCCGATGCTCGCAGCGGCGAGAAACGCGACCACCGCCTCCGGAACGTTCGGCAGATAGCCGACCACCCGATCCCCGCGACCGACACCGAGACGTCTCATGCCCGCGGCGGCGGCAGAGACCTGCCGATGCAGCTCTCGGTAGGTGAGCGCCGCTCCACGTCCCCCCTCGGATCTGGACAACAGAGCAACGTGATCGTCGCGCCTCCTCAGCGCATGCTCGGCGTAGTTGATCTCCGCGCCCGGGAACCACCTCGCTCCTGGCATTCGGCGGTCCGAAAGCACGCGCGTGTCCGTGCGATGCGCCTGGACCTCGAAGTAGTCCCAGATGGATCCCCAGAAGGCCTCGATCTCGGTGACAGACCACGCCCAGAGCCGATCGTAGGAATCGAACCCCAGCCCCCGTGTTTCCCGGAGCCAGCGCATGTACCGCGTGATGCTGGCGGCTGCCACGCGCTCAGCGGACGGCTGCCACAGGAACGTTCCTTCCTCTATCGCGGGTACAGCAGCGCTTGGTTCATCGGACACGCCGACTCCCGTTAGATCTCTCGGGAGATCCGGTAACAATGGCGGCCTTCCCCTCGAGGAGTCCCACGCGTCCCTCTCCGGTGCTTGTGTGCGTCGGTCGCTGGATGAGATCAGCGGCGCACGAGCTGCGCGGCCCGCGCGTCGATGCGCTCCTCGAGCGTGCTGTTGAAGAGCCGCATGCCCTCGTCACAGTCGACATAGCGGAGCTCACCGGGAATTGGGATGAGCTGCTCGGCAGCCTCGCCGCGGATGATGCCGACCGGGTCGAGTCCCTCCTGCACGCGCTCGACCTGCTCCTCCCACAGCTCGTGCATCAGCAGGAGGCCGCGGTCCGAGGTCGCGAGCCGCCACCGGTCCCAATCAGGCAGCCGGTTGCGCTCCTCGGGCCCCTGCGTGCTCATGATCGCTTCGTCCTCCCAGATCGGTCCGTCGCGGAGCGGGTGTCCGAGGTTCCACCAATGGCCGACGTCCTCGAACCAGCCATCGTAGAACGGGCCGCCCGAGTCCGATGGGGTGTCGTTCTGCATGCGTTGGTACACCGCGCGCGGAACCTTGCCGTTCTCGTCGAACGGGTGGAACGAGACGCCGAACCAGCGGGTCGAGTAATCGTCAATGGGCACTGCCCAGTTCATACTCGAGCCGCCCGGCTGGCCCGACCGCTGGCAGGGCAGCACGCCGTGGGTCTCATGGTACTCGTAGACGCCGGGCTCCCGGGTGTTCTGGAGCGTCGCGTAGCAGGCGCCCCAGGGCGTGTGCTCATACTTGATCGGCGTCGGCGACATCCCATCACGTCCATGGTGGATGCCGTGAATGGGCGGCCGGCCCTTATACCAGCCGTGCGCGATCTCGCGGTGCCATACGTCAAGGATGTTGTCCAGCGTTTGCAGGAACACGTTGGAGTTCTGGAATCGATTCGCCTTGCCGGTGACGCGAACGCCGTCCTCGCGGAAGAGCTGTGGGTAGCGTGGGAACGGCGGCTGTTTGGCTGGCGGTCCCAGGTAGGCGAAGATCAGCCCGCCGACCTCGACGCAGGGATACGCCGGGTGCTTGACGGTCAGCCGGAAGTTGCTCTCCGGGGGCTCTGCCGGTGTCTCCAGGCAGGCGCCCTCCCGGTCGTACTTCCAGCCGTGGTACAGGCAGCGGAGCCCGTCGTCCTCCACCCGTCCGTAGGCCAGCGACGTGCCCCGGTGCGAGCAGTGCTCCCCGAGCAGGCCCGGCTTGCCCGTGCTGTCTCGGTAGAGAACGAGGTGCTCGCCAAGCACCTTAATACGGAGCGGGTTCTTCGCGCTCGGGACGACGGGGCCGCGGCCACCGCCGAGGTTGGCGGACGTCTCCACCGGCAGCCAGTAGCGTCGGAACACGTCACCTGAAGGGGTCCCTGGCCCGACCTGAAACAGGCGTCCTTGATCTTCGTTCGTGAACGGCACCACCTACCTCCTGGCGTTCGCTGCCAGCAATGGTACGTGCGTTCATGAGCGCGTTCAAGCTGCCGACAGCTCGGCGCGAGCCGGTGGCTGGCGTTGTTCTCGCAGACCGGAGAGTGGCAAGCTGCTGCAACAGCGGTCGGCTGGTGTCGGAGAAGACCTGGTTGACGAATTCCAGGCGCTGGGCAGCAAGGTCGGAATCTCCAAACGCGTAGCGCATCTCTCCTCCTCATGGTCGCGCTCATGTGCGATTCGGGGCCGGTGCCGTCAGCGGGTCACGCTGCGGAGGCCGATAGGGGACAGGTGGACTGGACTTCGGGAGTGGCTACGAGATGCGCCAGGCGGCGCGTGGCGTGGAGGCACGCGAGGAGAGGAGGAGAGCTGTCGAATCGTGTGGCGCCACGCGGTCATCTGCTCCGGTGTGCGGGTTGCTGAGGAACAGGACGTCTCAGTGTACCATGGGTACAATCCGTCAGGCGTTGCCCATCAGACTCGGCGTTCGGAACGGGGCTCTCTGATGGGCAGGGGAGCCGTCCAGAATCACGGTTGCGAACGGACACTGGAGCGGTAGCGGTGCTCGATGAGGCGATCCGCGCATACTACGACTGCGGCATCGAGCAGGCACGGCTCTTCGCGGGCGGCGAGACGCTCGAGTTGGTTCGCACCCAGGAGCTGCTGCGACGCTACATGCCGCAACCTCCGGCACGAGTGCTCGACGTGGGAGGCGGCGCGGTGCCGTGGGTCGAATCAGTACCAGTTCCGATCGAGGCGACGTGTCGAAACTGCGAGGCGGGCGTGCTCAAGGTGCCGCTTCACCCTGGTGCAGCACGCTATTGGCGCGAAGCCGGATACCGCCAGAGCGCAGCTCCGCCAATGTTGGTAGACTGCTCGGCGAGCGTAGGAAAAGGCGGGTGCGGGTCAAATGTCCTTCTTGGGAGGTGACATGGGATGAGCCTGTACGAGGTGCAGAAGTTTCTCTACCAGTTCAATACCGATGCGGCGCTACGGGCCGCGTTCTCCGCGGATCCAGAGCAGGTCCTTGCGGATCGCATGCTCACCGAGGTGGAGCGCTCCGCACTGCGGCAGCGCGACTTTCGCGCGCTCTACGCGATGGGTATCCACGGATTGCTCCTGACACCGTTGGCAAACTATTCAGGAGTGCCCATCCCCAAGTACCTCGAAGCGATTCGGAGCGGCTCGGAGGAGACGAGTCACGACGAAGGAGCACACCATGGGTGATGTCATCGCAGCCTTCGGGCTGTCGCATGCCCCGGGGCTCACGGCCTTTCCGAAGGCCGCCCCGCCCGAGGATGTGGCAGCCGTCCACGAAGCTTTGGGAAAGGTGCGTGCGTGTATCGAGGCGCTACGCCCAGACACCATCGTGATCATCAGTCCCGACCACTGGGTGAACTTCTTCTTATCTAACATGCCAGCCTTCTGCGTCGGTATCGCGGACAGCTTCGCGGGTCCTGCTGAGGAATGGCTCGGGATCCCAAAGACGCGCGTGGCGGGGAATCCGGACTTGGCGCGCGCCATCGTCGAGACCGCGATGGACGCCGGCATCGAGCCCGCCTTCTCCCAGGAGCTCGTTCTCGATCACGGCACCATGCTGCCGTTGCACTTCGTGTCCCCCCGCATGGATGTGCCCGTCGTCCCGGTCATCCAGAACTGCTTGCAGCCCCCGATGCCGCGGGCGTTCCGCTGCTACGCGTTCGGGCAAAGCATCGCTCGCGCGATCCAGCGACGGCCCGAGCGGGTGGTCTTGATCGGGTCCGGTGGCCTTTCCCATTGGCCGGGCGAGATACAGCATGGGCAGATCAATCGCGAATGGGAGGAGCGCATCTTGGAGCTTGTCCGCGACGGCAAGGGCGAGGAGCTGAGCCGCTACACCGACGACGAGATCGCCCAGGGCGGAACGGGCGGGTTCGAGTTGCGGAACTGGATCACGATGCTCGGGGCAGCGGGCAGCAGACCGGCCGAGATTATCTGCTACCGGCCCGTGCCGGCCTTCGCCACAGGGCTCGCGTTCGCAGCCTTATAGCGGCTCTCCCGAGACTGGGCAGCCCGGGAGTCCAACGATTTCGATGATCAGCTTGGCGGCGGCGATGCAGTTAGACGGGTCGGTCGGGTACCGGGCGTTGACGAAGAAAGGCATCCGCGATCCAGTTGTCGTCATCAGCAGGTGCGGGGCGGTAGCACCCCGAATCGGAGATCAGCAGGCTCGCTCCCGAGACGCTGGTATAGTGGGCCCGGACCAATGGCAGCCCATCATCGATGAATGAGGGAGATCTGATCATGGCAGGCGTCCGATTGGTTATCCAGTTCACGGCGGAGAACGCAGAGGATTCTGAGCAGCGGGTACGGGCCCTGGCCGAGCGCTGTCAAAGGGTCGCGTCGGAGCCCGGGTGCCAACAGTTCGAGGTCTTCCAGAGCGCCGTACGTCCGAACGTGTACGCGCTGCTGGAGCACTGGGAGACCGATCGAGCCCTTGAGGATCACCTCGCGGCGATGGGAGGAGAACCACCACGAACGCCCGGCACGACGCGAGAGCGGTACCAGCACCAGACGTCGCAGTGAGTGCTGCCGGCCGGCTGTGCGGGCCGACCGGGTTCGAAACGGAATCCACAGTGAATGTCGCACGGTCATGTGCCTGCGTAACTCGGGTCTCGCGTTCCTACTCGATCTCGACCACCAGAAGAGGAGGAGGCGCAACCGAGCTCCGTGAGTTGACTGTCAAACCTCGGGTTGTGCAGCATACGGTATGGCGAGCCTCGGGAACGGGCCGGAGGGGAGGCGCACATGGCGGGAAGTGAAAGGCTGTTCGAGCACGGCGAGACGGTGGCGCTGGCCATCCCGAGGGAGCTGGCCGAGCGCTACCACCTGGCCCCTGGAGTCGAGATGGAGATCAACGCTCGAGACGATGGTGTCCTCCTGACCCCCCTGGGCGTCGCCCAATGGTTCTCGTTCGAGTGGGAGCGGGCGCTCGATGGCGTGCTGGCCCGCTACGGCCAGGCGATCGGGATGCTGCGCGAGGCGGAAGCGAGAGAGGAGCAGTGAGACAGCCCGACCGCGCGCCGTCTATCGCCTACCCAGAAGTGGACCAAGCGGTCGCCTTCCATGCCGAGCTGGGCAAGCGCCTTGGCGCCACCGAGTGGGGTCCGGTCAACGAGCCCCGCCTCCGCTCAGCGCTCGATCGCGCCAAGGACGCCGTGACCCACCAACG
This sequence comes from Chloroflexota bacterium, assembly GCA_009377635.1. Classification (GTDB taxonomy): domain Bacteria; phylum Chloroflexota; class UBA6077; order UBA6077; family SHYK01; genus WHTR01. The sequence continues at coordinate 12,530 of WHTR01000020.1, read as the reverse complement.
GGGCGATATCATCTCCATCGCCGCGTTCATGTTCTTCGGGCTCGTGCGCGACCAGCCGTTCGGCAAGGGGAGCACGGAGACCGGCCTTGCGCTGACGCTCGCCTTCTTGCTGCGCCACGGAGTGGCCATCGAGGCAGAGGACGAGGATCTCGCAGGCATCAGCCTTGGCACAGCCGAGGGACAAGTATTCGCGGGCATGATCGAGATGTGGATGCGCGAGTGCGCAGCGCCGGCGGGCTCCTGAATCTGGCACACGTGTCAATGCACTCGACAACGTCCCTATGCACGGCGAGAGGCACGCCTTTGTGGCTCGCGCGCACCTGGGATTCCCTTGCGAGATGGTCCGGAGGGTGAACGTGGCCGATTTCCCCATCGTTCCAAGCGAGACGGCAATGCTCTTCTTCGATACCCTGAATCGCTATCTGCACCCCGAGGACTCCAAGCGCCAGGACGCGATCAACGCGTCTGGCGTCATCCTCCGGATGATGCAGATGAACCGCGCCTGCCGCCAGGCCGGCATCGCCATCTTCTACGCACAGGCCGACCATCGCCCGGACGGGAGGGACTGGGGACGGATCGTCATTGACCGAGGGATCGGCGGCGAGGAGGGACCGCGGTACGCTCCTCCGACCGTGGGCGTTGCTGGCTCCCACGGCGTGGACATCGTTCCGGAGCTGGCGCCGGAGCCCGGCGATTACGTGGTCAAGAAGCACCGGTGGAGCACCTTCCACCAGACGCACCTCGACCTGAGCCTCCGGACGGCAGGCATCAACACCATCATGATCGCCGGTGGGGCCATCGACATCGGGATCGCGTCGACGGTGTACTCGGCCCGGGACCACGACTACAGCGTGATCGTGCTGCGCGACATCTGCACAGGTGACGCGGACCTGCTCGATCTGTTCATGAACCGTGTCTTTCCGAAGATGGCGCGAGTCCAGACGGTGAACCAGGCGATCTCGCTGTTCAAGCGCTAGCTGATGGCTATTCGCACGCGCGGCCTATGACTCGAATGCCGGTGATCACCAGTCCGACTGGCCGAGCGCCCAGCGGTCGAGGCTCGCCAGGTATGCCTGGAAGAGAATGAGGCGCATTGCGACGGCGCGTCGGGCCGCGTCCTGTTGGGCTGGGGTTATTGCATACCGATTGAGCATCTCCTGGGGCATGCTTGCGTGCCCTTCTTCGTCCTGAGTGATTCGACGATACGGCTCCTTGATCCAGTTGGGCACGGACGGGGCGTCTAGCATCTTCCGGATGAGATACGTGGCCACGGACTCGCCGGCGAGGGAGAAACCAGCGATCCGCTGGACCGTGTCTGGCAGACCCTCCATCGCGTTGAACATGGCGACCTGAGCGGGAAGCGGATGGTAGTCAAAGGGGTCGCCGCCGAGCTGCCGGATTCGGTTCGCCAGGAGCTGGGCATGCTCCATCTCCTCGTGCGCCGATTCCGCCAGCACGGCCCGTACTTCGAACTCGGGCGTCGTCTTGAGCCAGCCGCCGAAGAGATCCGCTGCCCGCTGCTCGTTGAAGAGGCGGCTCTTCATTACGCGAACGCGCTGCTCATCCGAGCTGAGCGGAATGTAGCTGTAGGCCGGCGGTTGGGCGTCCAGCGCCCTGCAGAAATCGCTCACCATGTCGACGAGCTCCTTCACAAATCGCCTCGGCTCCACGGCACTCCTCTCCCTCGGTCACTGGAACGACTCGCCGGCCCGCTGGCAGCCTGACACTGGCCGAACCTGCACTCCAGCCGCCGCCGCTTCCGGAATCGTGTCACGGCGGGTCGCGCCGCTCGTCGATGGCTGCTAGGCGGTTACGGCCGCCGCGGTCGGCTGCGGGATCTCCGGCGGCCAATTCTGAATGACAACCGGCTCCGTCGGGAAGCCCAGGACGTTCAGGTAGAGATACTCCCGCCACTCATGGAACTTGACCACGTTCTCGATGGGCACGTTGAAATGCCTGCGCAGAAACTCGCGGCGCGGCGGGTCAAAGATCGTCCGAGGGCGGCTGTTCAGCGCCTCCGCGTCGATCTCCGCGATGCGCGTGCGAATCGCGTGCTCACCGTAGCGCTCGACGAGCTCCCACACGTAGTCGTGGATCTTCTGGAGCAATGCGTCGTGGTGGCCGCGCTCCTCTGCCTGCACGACGTTCTCCTCGAAGCGCAGGACGTGCGGCGTGGTGATGTGGATCCCCTGAATGCTCGCAGCCGTAACGTGGCCGTACGGCCAGAGGTTCCCGGCGAAGATGTAGCTTAGGAGGTCGCGCCGCTGGATGGCGAGGTGCTCGACGCGGGGCCAGAGCCCGTGCTCGTACTCGAAGTCCGGATCCGGCCTCGAGTGGTCGCGATCGGGGTCGATGGCGTCCGCCTGCTTGATGTAGCCCCAACCGTGGCCGGCCTCGGTTCGAATGTGGTCGGTCAGGAGAAAGCGCCACTCGAAGTCCATCTCGAAGTGGCTGCACGCGTAGCAGGCCATGCCAACCGTGTTCTCCAGCTCGTCTCGTCCGCGGTAGCCAAGCCACCGGCCGAGGAGCTCGCGCTCGGCCTGGTCGCGCGGCTCCCGCTTCTCGGCGCCGAGGCTGGCGCGCAGCTTCTCCACCCATTCAGTGATCGGGTTGTCCTCTTGATAGGTGATCGGAACGCCCACGCGTCGGATGTCCGCCATCGTGTTCCCTCCTCCTTGATGGCTGTTGCGGGTCACCCCGTATCATAGCGCGTTGGTCGAGACTTCGAGGACTCGTCGGTGCGTGCCATCAGCAGTGCCCGGACGGCCAGGCCGCGTTCGGTGACGAGCACGCGACGCGAACCGGGCGTTGCTGGCGGTGCGCCGCCGTCACTCCAGCAGCCGCGAGCCAAAGTAGCGCTCCGGGAGCGCGCGGACAAGCGGCAGCGATTCCTCGGCGGCGAAATCCTCGAGGCGCAGATGTGGGTTGCGCGGCCGGATCCGCTCGAACAGCGCCCGCGCCGGGGCGTCGGCTGGGGGAGGAATCGTCGCATCGATGAGCATCTTCGAGCCGAGGCGCTGCCACAGAGCGGTTCCGGGCGCGCCGAGCTCGGGGAGCGCCGCGTCCATCGCGTGGTTGTGCGTTTCCGGGATGATCACCACATCCTGCTGTGGGTTGACCCGGGTGCTCAGCGCCCAGAGCAGCTCGGCCGGGTTGAAGATGTCCACGTCCGCGTCCACGGCGATCGCCACCTTCGGATGCTGGTACTCGGACGACAGCGCCGCCATGAGCAGGTTCTTGGCCTCGCCGTAGTAGCGGGGCGTCATCTGGATGGCCAGGCCGAAGATGCCGGGGAGCGCCATCACGTTGTGCAGGTTCGGCCCGCCGCCGACGTCCTTCAGGCGCCGGTAGATCGTCGCGCTCATCGGGATCTTGTGGAAGACGCATCCCTCCATCTCGGAGCCGTTCTGCAGGTTCTTGAAGATCGCGTCGTGCCGCCGCGTCATATACTGGTACTCGACGACCGGGTTCTTGCCCGCGCCGGTCACGTAGTAGTCCTGGAACTCGGAGAAGGGGCCTTCCTCCTCGCGGATGTGCGGGGGGATATGCCCCTCGAGGACGATCTCCGCGTCTGCGGGCACCTCGAGGTCTACGGTCTCGCACCGCACGAGGCGCACGGGATGCCCCAGGAATCCGCCCGCGATCTCGAACTCGTCGACACCATACGCGGCGGTCGTCGAAGCCGCTGCGTAGTAGAGGGGGTGGTGGCCGATGAACACGGCGACCGGCATTGGCTCGTTGCGGGCCTCGTACTTGAGGTAGTTCCGCCACGCGTGTCGTGGATAGAGCAGGATGCCGGACTGGTTCGGTCCCTTGATCTGCAGCCGATGGAAGCTGACGTTCCGTTGGCCGGTGTCCGGGTCTTTCGTGACGACCAGTCCTGAGCCGATGACCGGGCCGCCGTCGCGCTGGCCCGCGATGTGCACCGGTAGCTCACCGAGGTCGAACGTGCCGCCGGAGCGCTTGATCTCCTTCACGGGTCCGTCCGCCACGATGATCGGGGCGATGCGTGCGCCCATGCGCTCGGCCACGAGCGGCACGACCGTGTCCTCCCGCGCGCCGAAGGCGAGCGCCGCTTGACGGACGTTCGCGGGGGCCTGGGCGAGGGCGCGCCAACCGTGGGGAAGGCTCTCGAAGAGCAGCGCCCGCTCCCGGCACTGGTACAGGAGCGCGCCCATCTCGGTCAGCGGGTCGACCGGTTTGTCGACCCGAATGAGCTCGTGGGCGGCCTCGAGCTCGGCGATCCACGACCGCATATCCCTCGACTGGCCTCGTGTCCCAGATTCGCCGGAATCCACGTTCCGCACAGTCGGAATCATCCAGCTCCCTCCAGAGGCGCCCGCACATGCGCACGCCGGTCCAACTGTACGTGCGCAGGCACATGGGGGCAAGTGTCCGCTGTTGGCTGCACGAGCCCACCCGCGGGCCGTGCGGCCTGCCGGAGATCGTGGCGGTGGCTGCGGAGTCGCAACGCGCCGCACGGAGTTGCGCGGACCCATGGCATTCGATGAATATGGCGCTGATTCATTGTGTTGGTTGGCAGTCAAGCTCTGTGAGGACGAGCATGAAGTATCGCGAGGTCGGGAACACGGCAACTCGGGTTTCGGAGATCGGCTTCGGAGGGGGCGGTAACGCCGGCCTCATGGTGCGGGGTTCGGCTGAGGAGCAGCGGCAGGCCATCGCCCGCGCCCTCGATCTGGGGATCAATTACTTCGACCAGTCGCCCGACTACGGCACGGGCCTCTCTGAGACGAATTTGGGTCGCGTCCTGAAAGATCTCGGAGTTCGCCCGTACATCACGACAAAAGTCGAAGTCCGTGAGCAGAATCTCGACGACATCGCCGGGCATGTCGTGCGTTCCGTGGACGAGAGCCTCAACCGACTCGGGGTGGACTACGTCGATTTTCTTCAGATCCACAACGGCCCGGTGACCACGCGGCCACAACTATCCGGCCGCACCTACACGCACCTCTGGATCGAGGACTACCTGCGGCCGGGCGGAGCTCTGGAGGGGCTGCAGCGCGTCCAGCGTGCGGGCAAAGCGCGCTTCCTGGGGTTCATCACGCGCGGAAACGACGCGCCAGCGGCGCGCCAGCTGATCGACACAGGCTGCTTCAGCCTGATCAACGCGTCCGTCAATCTGCTGAACCCTTCCGCTGCCCTGAAACCGTACGGCATGCACGTCGAACAGGACTACGATCGGATCCTGACCTACGCGGCGGCGCACGGCGTCGGTGCCGCCGTGTACTCCCCGTTGGCGGGATGGTTTCTGACCAATGGTGCCGTCAGCGGTAGCACGCCACACGCCCTGGCCAGCGGACCCCGGACGCCGGAGTCCGAGCAAGTCGGCCTGCGGCGGGCGAAGGCGCTCGGCTTTCTCTCCAGCACCCTGCATCCGGATGTGCAACGGGACGACCACAATCTCGCCGAGGCAGCCATCCGCTTTGTTCTGTCCCTCGAGGGCGTCTCGGTCGTGTTGGGCGGGTTCTCCGACACGCACCAGGTCGAGGAGGTGGCTGGCTGTTCGGGAAGGGGCCCGCTCTCCGAAGAGAACCTGATGCGTGTCGAAGGCATCTGGCGGTCAAACTTCGGCATGACCTGACCGTATTGGTTGCGCATGGACCCTTCGAGAACTTCCATGTCGGACAAGGAGTTGGGAGAGAGACGCCATGGTGGTGGTGCGCGGCAGTGGACTTCGCGAGATGGATCGACCTCATGGAGGCCGAGAGCTGGAACGACCTCTACCCGAAGAACCCGTCGGCGATGCCGATTGGGGGGATGGGCACCGTGATGACAACATTCATCGCGATACGCCACTACGTGAAGCGCCAGTCGTGGATGTTGGTATGGCCGTAGGTGGGGCCCACCAGGTCACTCGAAAAGCCGGTGATGAGGTAGCCGTAGTACAGTGGCAGGCCAGCCACCGTCTCACTCAAGAGCTGCATGGCCTGGATGTGGGCATTCGCGCGCTCGTTCTTGTCAAGCACGGTCTGGAAGGTCTGCCAGAGGCGGTCGTATTCCGCGTCCGAGAAACACCCACGGTTCGAACCGACCCAGGCCCTCTCCGCCCGAGCGCATCCACTCGTGGAATGATGGACTCCGGGTCGATCCGCGTTCGTCTGCTCGATGCGAAATGCAGGATACGTCGACACGAGCTCGAGGTCACGCCGCTGCGCGGTCGTGATGACCCGGAGCGAGGTGTCGACACCGCCGCGCTTCCAGCTGTCCTGAAGGATCAACGCCTCTTTCTCGCCCTGACCGGCGAAAGCTGCAAGCTCTGGGGTAAAGCGATCGCCGGCCTGGGCGTAGACCCCAGACGCATCTTTCGTGAAGCCGGCCTCGGTCATGAGCTGCTCGCTGCGTCGCAGGTCGAGCGCGTATTTCCTGAGCACCTTGTCGAGGTCGGAGAAGTAGGGCGAGATGGGCGAGAGGAATGTGTCCGCCTGCCCCGGCTCTCCGTCGATCATGGCACCGATGAGCGCCTGCTTGTCGATAGCGTGGGCGAGGGCCTGGCGCACCCTCAGGTCCTGAATTGCAACTGGACTCGCGTATTCCTCCTTGTACTGGATCTGTACATACCGAATCTTGGTCGGGTTGTAGGCGAGCGTGCCCTGGCCGTCACTTACCCACCCCCGCTTGAGCACGAGCGCCTGCTCGAATTCGAGAAGGGTCGAATCGAGGTACTGAATACCTCCGGCGAGCACACTGGCGACCAGCGTGTTGACGTCGCCGACCCATATGAGCTTGAGCTGACCGATCTTGGGCTTTCCGAACACATACTCTGGGAAAGCCACACTTTCAATGAAGGCCCCCGGCTCCCACGCATCGAGGCGATAGGGACCGAGCCCGATGAACTCGCTGGACCAATGGGGCAAGGCAGCGAACGCATCCGAGTCGAGCTGCTCGAAAGACGAAGCGAGGATGTGACGGGGAAGCGCGGGCACCGTACCGTCATCTTCGGTTGCGGTAGGGTAGGGGCTCTTGAAGTGGATCACGACGGTCCGCGCGTCGGGAGCTGTGACATCTTCGATAAATCCGCCCGCGAGCCGGGCGCCGTCGAATTGGGGCAGGCGATAGACTTGATAACCGAAAGCGAAATCCTCGGCGATGAGCGGCGTGCCGTCGTGCCACGTGAGGTTCGGGCGCAGGCGCCACACAGTCTCCATCTTGCCGTCGGGAAGGACCTTCCAGGTATCGGTGTTCAGTTCGGGAAACGCCTCTGCGAGCTGCAGCTCCGTCGGCGTTCCCTGGCCAGCAGTCTGCGTGAGGCCGGCGTCAAAGAGGGCCGGGCCAGTGCTCCCCGGCGCCGTGCTTTGTAGTCCTCGCTTGGCGATGTAGACTGGCTCGTGCCGGGTGGCGAACACGAGTGTTCGATTCTCGTCTGGATTCGGGGGTGCCTGTGCTGGAGCGTCACCTCGGGGCCCAACTCCGCCTCCAACGGGAGCGCACGCAGTCAGTATCATGAGAGTCGAGAGAATCCAGATCCCCAGCCTGCCCACGGCTGTCCTCCTTTGACGCCTCCTCATTCTCCTATTCTCATTCCGGCGTGACACGCGCATTCCGTAGGAAAGACTTCATGCGAGCCTCATCTTGGATTCCGTTCAGAAGAAGACCGTGATGTTCTTCGCCAGGAGGACATTCTGGTCGAGCACTATGGTCCGTTTCGCGACCTTCCACCCCGTGATCGGGTCTCGGCGGAGGATGTCCTCACGTTTGCCGACGAACAAGTCCACCTCGTCCTGGAGCCGGTTGCGGTAGACCAGGAACCGACTCTTGACCTTGACTTCGTCGCCGTGTACGTCGAGGATCTGCACGTTCGACACGACGTGGCACACGCGCGAAGGGGGCTCTTCGGCCCAGTGGAGGCCGGTATTGATCTGCCGAACCCGCCCCGCAAGGGTGGCCTTCCCCTCATCGAACCACGAGATCTCGGAGTCCGCGTCGCTGTTCTCGCGCGCTTGCTCGCCGAATTTGACATTGCGCCGAATCGGCATGTGGTAGTGGACGTCATCGGCGATTAGATCGATCCACTCGCTGAACCTGCGTTCGTCGAGCAGCTCGGCCTCGTGATAGAGGAACTGCTCGATCTCGCGCTCGAGAAGCAGGCGCTCGATGGCTTGCTGGGTGGTGTCGATTGCCATCTTTGGAAGTCCCCAATCGATGAGCTCAATTCAGTGGTTCTATGCACCTTCGCCATTCAGCCTAGCGGCACGGCCGAAAACGCTGTTGTCATCCTGAGCCCTTCGCTTCGCTCGAGGGTAAACTCCGCGAAGGATCTCCCCTTAAGCGTAAGTTGGCGGTCACGAGAGATCCTTCGTCGCTGCGCTCCTCAGGATGACGGGGCTTTGCGGCCGCGCATCTAGACCAGCCCCACGACGTCCGTGCAAAAAGCCAGGTCCTCCGAACCGATCTTAGACGGGTCCTCAGGGTGCTCGAGGTAGCGAATGAAGATCCACGCTCCGTCCCGAGGATTGCCGATGACCTCGGCCACGCCGCCAGCACGCAGTCTGATCTTTGTCCCCTCCGGGAAGTCTTGGATCATCATGCTGTCGGTGATCGAAAACTGGTCAACAGCCCGACTCGGGGGCGGATTCCTGCGTTCTGCCATAGCCCATTCTCCCGGTCTTACTATGCTCGTCCGTTGTTGCTATGAGGCTTGGCGGGGCCCCCGCACTCGGATCGGCTAGCGCTTCGCCGGGGAGAGCTCGTCCCAGCTCCCGGCTTCCATGAAGTCGAGCCATCGACGCAAGCGCGATCGCTGGTTTTCCTCGCCAATCCGGTAGTTCAAGGTGAAGCCCGGGACGCGGTCATCGGCATAGGCGTGCCCGACGCCATTCTGGAAGTTGTAATCGAGGCGTCGCGCGACCGTTCCCAGGCTCGCCGGGTATGCGTAGTTCCAGTTCTCCATATCGTCTGATTCCGTCATGCCACCCGGTCCACAGTACCGCATCATGTACCGCCGCTGCGCGTCCTTCACCGGCTTCGGGGCGCCCTTGTCCACCGTGTAGAAGCGCCAGCTCTCGGTTACCCCCACCCCGTGGGGATGCCAGAGCAGGATCCGGCTTCCGCCACAGATCACGTTGGGGAAGACACAGCCAGACACGCCATGGAGATACTGGCCCGCGTATTTCTCAGCCTTCTTGTCCCGCATCTCGTGGTAGTAGTCGTCGGCCTGGAGCACAGTCTGCCAGGTTTCGACGTAGGGACCCACCCCTGGCTGCTCGTAGATGCGCCCATGCCCACCATGACCGAGCGCGGGAATCGACATTTCGTACTCCGTGGAAGCCCAGCGTGAGGGGACGCCGTGGCGGTCTCCACCAGCGAGCTCGCCCTGGGGACCAAAGGCCGCGACGGTCGTGGACCGATGCGTCATCGCGCCGTGGGCATGATCGCCCGCAAAGCTGAACCCTGGGAACTTCCAGTTGGTAGGAAGCCGCCACTTTTGAACCGGGGAGAAGAATTCGAGTCCGTTGTCTCCGCCGTCGGAGCCCTCAAACGACCGCCGCAGGCTCGGCACGAACGCGCCAAGGAAGTCCTCGAACGAGGGGGCTTTGGGATCCCACGTCGCCCAAATGGATCCGTAGAAGTTCGACATTTGGGCCACCTCGTGAAGTCCCCACGCACTCTTGTCGAGTTCCCCGCGATACGCGGTCTGAAAATTGGGTACGCCCACGAGCCGTCCGTCTGTGTCGTAGCTCCACCCATGGAAAGGACAGGTGAACAGCAAGGAGTTGCCTTCATCGTACCGGCAGACCTTCATCCCCCGGTGCCGGCACGTATTGAGGAACACGTGGAGCTCGCCCTTTCGGTCCCGGACGAGCAGCACTGATTCCTCGCCCATTCTGGACTGAAAAAAGTCCCCGGGATTGGGAACCTGGCTCTCGTGTCCGACAAAGAGCCACGCACGCCCAAAGATCTGCTCGAGCTCTTGTTGGTAGATATCCTCGTTGACATAGATCTCGCGGCTGACATGCCCCTGCTCCCAGTCGACGAGGTCCCGCAACGACCGGTCTTGTCGCGATCGGGAGATGTGAACCACGGCTCGTTCCTCCTTGGAGTCGGCAAGGTCGGCATGCAATGGCATCAAACAGGGTTCGGCTCGGCGTCGGTCGCACCAAGGTCGGAAATATGGCCCTGTGGCATCCGGCCGCACCAATAGAATCGTAGAATCTTAGCGCCGATCTATAGACCGAAACAACAGGTTTGACTCGCGTTCCGCCGGCGGACCGCGTTGAAATGGTTACTTGACTCATGCGTCTTTCCACTCGATACTAGGTGCGCGGAGCGGACGAGAGGCTGCTGCGCCGTTGTCGTCTGAGACCGATGCGTGCACCTCGGCACCCCGCCCACGCTCAAGGGAGACTCGAAGAAACGCTCGGGCGCCCAGGTCGCTTCCACGCTGAGACACACATGCTACCGAACGCGCTGTCGTCATGCTCTTCGCACCTGTCGAATGAGGCGGCGTGCATCGCAACTTTCGCGCGTGCCGGTGGAGATCAAGGGGAGAAGAGAGATGGCGCTGACGGCTGAGGAGAACGAGCGGCTGACCCGGGTAGGTCCGGGCACGCCGATGGGGAGGCTCCTGCGGTGGTACTGGCATCCGATCGCGGCGAGCGCCCAGCTCCTGGAGAACCCGGTGCGCAAGGTGCGGATCCTGGGAGAGGACCTGGTGCTCTATCGGGATCGGGGAGGGCGCCTGGGGCTGATTGGGGATCGGTGCGCGCACCGAGCGACGGGGCTGCAATACGGGATACCGGATGAGGAAGGGCTGCGGTGTCCGTATCATGGGTGGCGGTACGATGGGCGGGGGCAGTGCACGGACCAGCCGTTGGAGCCGCCAGGGAGCATGTTCAAGGAGCGGATCCGGATCACGGGGTACCCGGTGGAGGAGCTGGGCGGGCTGATCTGGGCGTACTTGGGGGAGGCCCCCGCGCCGCTGCTGCCTCGGTGGGATCAGTTTGAGCGGCCGAACACCTTCCGGCACATTGCGGGGACGATGCTCCCCTGCAACTGGCTCCAGTGTCTGGAGAATGGCGGTGACCCAAGACATGGCGCGTATCTCCACGGCCACTTCTACCGATACGTCATCGAGCGCATGCAGGCTGAGGGCAAGGAGGTTACGGAGGAAGCGATCCGCTTCGCCTTCGAGAACGATTACGGCTTTCAGGAATTTCGCGAGCTCCGCGTGGAGCGTTTTCCCTACGGGCAGCGGAAGTGGGTGAACCATGCGCCTCCAGGCGAGGAGCCACGCTGGCTGGAGCACACGATCGTCGTGTTCCCCTACATGCGCGGGGGGCAGATCGGCGTGCCGGTGGACGACACGCACACCTGGCACATCATTTATATGACCTACACGCCGAAGTCGAGCATTGACGTGCCGGACCCAGAGGTGGTTCCCTACTTCGAGGCACCCTTTGCGGATGAGCGGGGCGAGCCTCTCTTCGACTACATCACCGCGCAGGACCACATGGCCTGGTGGTCCCAGGGGGACATCACCGACCGTACAAAGGAGCACCTGGCGTACACGGACATGGCCGTGGTCGGTTATCGGCAGCTCCTCAAGGAGCAGATGGACATCGTCGTGGAAGGCGGCGAGCCGATGAATATCTTCCATGACCCCGCGAGCAACGTGCGCCTCGACCACGGCCCGGCACGGTATCCGTGGGCCAGGAGCCTCGCAGACCGCGAGACGCCGTCATCGCAGCCGCGGTTCGCAGCGGACACCGCTCAGTTCAGCCCGGTCTATCGCCAGCTGCTCGACCTGTACCACACAGATCAGGAGGTGCTGGCGCGTCGGCGTGAGACGTCCAGCGATGACGGCGAAGAGAAGATCCGGAGGAGGTGAGCTGTGGGACGCTCGAAGCACATCTGCATGTCTGGGCTCATCCTGGCGATTGTCCTGGCCGGATGTGCCCCGGCAGGTCCGGGCGTAACGTCGGGCACGGGCTCCCAGGCCCAGGAGCCCACGGGCGCGAAGAAGCGGATCGTGGCAGGCTTCCTGAAACCGGACCTGCTCGCGATCAGCGCGCTGCCAGTCGACAGCGAGGGCCGGCATATCGCCCAGATGGTGCACGCGGGGTTTGCGCAGGAAGACGACGCCGGCCGGCTCCACCCCCAGCTCGCCGAGGCCATTCCCACCCTGGAGAACGGGCTGTGGAAGCTGCTCCCGGACGGGCGGATGGAGACGACCTGGACAATCAAGGAGAACGCGCGGTGGCACGACGGGACGCCGGTGACGGCGGCCGACCTGCGCTTCGGCGCCACCGTTCAACAGGACCGGGCCCTGGGGATACGTATCTCTCCGGGCTGGGCGGCGGTCGAGGGGATCGAGGCGCCAGACCCCCGCACGGTGATCGTCACGTGGGGGCAGCCCAACATCGAGGCCGACGTCATGGTCGGCTCGTCGGACCAGCTCCTGCCCCGGCACCTGTTGGAGCAGGCGTATACCAACGACAAGGCCACGTTCATGGATCATCCGTACTGGACTGACGAGTTCGTGGGCGCCGGCCCGTTCAAGCTCCGAGAGTACG
>WHTR01000209.1 GCA_009377635.1 Chloroflexota bacterium | reverse complement strand
ATTGCTGCGCGGCGACATCGTCGAGGAGGTTCGCAAGCTCAAGCAGGACGACGGAAACGACCTACGCACGATCGGAAGCGCCAGCCTTGTCAAGGCACTGGCCGCGCACGATCTGGTGGACGAGTACCAACTGATGATCGACCCAGTGATCGTAGGCGGCGGTAAGCGTCAGTTCGGTGACGGCTTTGCGTTCAGCAGGCTACGGCTCGTCCAGAGCCGCGTCACCACAACTGGCGCGATCATCGCAACCTATGCGCCAGCCGCAGACTGAGACGAGGGTCAGACACGACCAAGTCCCCGCCCAAGCGAGGGTCGCCGCCGTCGAGGAGTGGCAGCAGGCCCGCGACGAGTTGCTCAAGGCCGAGAGGGAAGCCACCCACGTGCAGGACGCGAGCGCCGCTCGCAGGCGCCGCCTTCCGATGATGCCAGTACTGCCCCGGCTGCACCTGGTTCACCGAGGTGAGGGATTCGAATCCCCTCGCCGGCCTCCCTCCTGACCTGCTCCACCGCTAGAGCCGTCAGGCGAAGTCTTCCGCGGTGATTCCGCTGGGGGGCCTGCCGGGCCACTCCACCAGCTCAATGCGGTACCCGTCGGGGTCAGTGAGCCATGACGTGCGGGGACCACCGGAGTATTCAGGGAGCTGCGGTGACTCGGGAGTCAGTCCCGAAATGCGCCAGCGAGACGATCGTCGAGGCGAGATCCTCGACCTCAACGACCAAGTGGCTGAAGCCCGTGCCGATGTCCACCGACCCGTCGGCCCGACGATGGACAAGCTCAAGGGTGACATCGTCCTCACCGGGGAACTTGAGCATGGTCGAGCTGACCCCGCCGCCGATGTCGACGCAGCCGACTTCTTGGTATCCGAGCGTCGAGAACGAAGCGAGATCCGCAGCGAGCATCCACGGCAAGCACGCTATTTCGGCGGCAGCGAACGTGCATAGGCCACGCCGACCTGGACCCAACGGGTGAGCTCCTGGTCGGAGGCGATGGCGGACGGGTCTACGCGTACCCAGCCGTCCATCGCCCGCCCGCGCATCTCGAAACGAGTCACGCCGTCCGCGCGCACGACCGAGTCTGTCTCGCGTGGATCGACCCGGAGCAGCAGCCCACCCTGGCCGCTCGCACTCACGGCCATGTGCCCGCCGACCAAGAACGCGAGCCCGCCAAACATCCGCATCTCGGTCACGCCGTCCTGTTCCTGGATCGCAGCACGGATGCGGTCGGCGAGGTCTTCGTCGTAGGCCATGGCTCAGGTTCGCACGGACGTCCGACAACAACCACGCCCCCATCCGCCCAGCGGAGTGGACCGGTGGCTGCCGACGGCAGGCTGCTCCACCTGCCCGCGGCCTGTCTCTCACGCGGTCGGCCGGCACGGGCGTCTCCCGCGAAGGGAGGCTTGCCTCTCCGGTCCCCATCGGTCGGCTTGGCCGGGGTGGGAAACGCCCGGATCTGAATTGAGGGCGTTCGCTGACTCAGGCCTGGCTTGCGGAGGCAGGCCACCCGGGTTGATGCCTCAGGGGCGCTCAGGTCGCAGGCGTCGTACCTCAGCCAGAAGCCTGGGAATGTCTTGACGAGCAGCCGCGATGAAATCCAAGTCAGCCGTTGCAGCTGGTCGGATGCTGCCAGCCTCAGCGCGCGAAACGTACAGGTCCGGTTCCTCATCCAGACCGCTCACCCGAATGAAGTCGTCACCGCTCCAGTGGTCGCGCCCTTCGACAATGGCCTCCCACGGGCCAGGCGATGCCGCCTCGCAGCGGTCTGCGATCGCATCTAGTTCCGCCTCGTTCAACACGGCTATCAGTATGGCGACGCAGTCCTCGTACGCACTCACATGGCGATCGCTCGTGCCGATGACAGCGCGTTGAGTTGACCGAGTCGCGATGGGGGCCGCCTGGCCCCCACATCAGCCAGGACCGCGAGGCGGAGATCGAGCGCCTCGAAGGGCTCGGCGCGAGACGATTGGAGGTGGGTCAGCCGGATGACGCGACGTGGACGGTGCTCGCAGATCCTGAGGGCAACGAGGTCTGCGTGCTCAAATGTAACCCCCGTCGCCGCAGCGCACTAGCCGCCGACCTGCTCGCTAGTCGCGTCGTGAGAGGGCGGGCTGACGACCCGGCGTTCCCGGGCTCCCGGTACTGCCGCGAGCCCAGACGCGCTGCTGGGCGGCGTCCAGCGGCGGCGCGCTGGTGGTCTCCCGCCGGCTGCGCACCAGCCGGTACGACACCGGTGCGGTCGCTCGGCTCGTCGCCATGCGGGCCATCAGATCAGATCGACCCGACCTGGTGTGCGGCTGGGCGCGGCGAGTCCCAGGTGCGCGCGGTAGGTCCCGGGTGCAGGC
>WHTR01000208.1 GCA_009377635.1 Chloroflexota bacterium | reverse complement strand
CCTCGAGCCTCGACCAGGCGGGACCGTTCACGCGGTCCGTGCGCGACGCGGCCATCGTGCTCGGTGCCCTCGCCGGCCACGATCCGCGCGACTCCACGAGCGTCGACACGCCCGTCCCCGATTACGTCGCCGCGCTGACCGGTGCCGGCTCGCGGCCGCACACTGACTACCTGGTGTTTGACCAGCGCGAGGCCGTTGGCCCCCTTACGGTCCTGCTTGGCCTATCGGATCAAGCCCGGGCTCGGTTCACTCGCATCGCCCTCTCGCAGCCAGGCGCCCTGGCGCGCTGGTCCATGCGTCACCGCACTCAATTGCAGTATCCAGCCCTGGATGCGCTCGACAATCCCACGATTTGGATGCTGCGTGAGCACGGTGCAGTCGAAACTTCGTGTGGGGTGCGTCGGTGCGCTCAGACCTTCGGCGCAGCACTGTCCCGCTGGCGTAGGTGGCTGCCAGTGGCTGACCTGGATGGGGCGACATGCGACGCCATGGGAATCCGAAATGACCTGTCAGCCGTGCCCACGTGGGCGTGGCAAGACGCGCTTGACCGGGCTGTGGCACTGACGCCCGTCGGCGACCTGGGATTATTGTTCGCTGAAGCGGCACGAGCTGGCCTTCCCGCTCCGATCACACTCCCCGCTCTTGGCGCGCCAGAAGCGATGAAGCCTTCACAGATTGTTGTTGTCCTCTCGAGTGATCAGGAGGCGCGTCTGATCGTCGAGAACAGCGGCGAGCCTTTCGTGTTTGTCGATGACCCATCAGATTTGAAGCTTCTGGTGGACCGTTGGCGATTCGCTCGTCTGGGCTCAGGTCATGTGGAGGTCGTAGGAGTCCAGGCCCGCGAGCCGGAGGGTGTAGCGGAGGTGTTTCCACTCCTCCCGATCTATGTCGGGGACGCTCTCAACGGCCTTACCATCGTGCGGGCGGCAGAGGTCGAGGTCCGTATCCCCGGAAAGAACGGCACTACCACGCGTGCCGTCACCAGCCAATGGGATGGCGGGCAGCTCGTCGTAGATGACAGCGTCGACCACGCGGCGCTACTTGAGCTCGTCCTCCGACGGGCCGACATTTCCCTCGCAGCCGAAGACCGAGACGACGTGCTTCAACAGCGAGCCCTCGAGAACGTCGAGGAGTTGAAGAAGCGGTGCAGGGAAGCCGATTCGGATTCCGAGCGCCTCTTGGTTCTCATCGACATCAAGACGCTGAGCGAAGCCCTCCCAGCTGGGCTGAGCGCGGCTCTCACTGCCACCCGGTCCCGAGCACTCTCAGACCACGAGATCGCAGAACTCGGCCTCGCTGTCCACGGGGTCGAGGTCTTGGCCCAATTCAAGCCCGTCCTCGATGAGCTGGGCATCACTGTCCCAGCGCTCAATGGTGGGTCTCGTGCCCGGCGCTTCGTCACCGAACTCGGTTTTCCCGTCCCGTTCGCCGGGTCCCGGCCCGAACCGCGGGACCCCCTGCTCAGGGTGCGGAGCCTGCCCCCACTTCCGCCGCTTCACGGCTATCAAAGCGCTCTGGTGGATGAAGTCCGGCGTCTTGTGCGCCGCGATGAGAATGCACGTGGCCTACTTTCCCTTCCCACCGGAGCGGGTAAGACGCGTGTGGCTGCGGAGGCGATCATCCGTGCGTCCATCGAGGGGGACGTCCGTGGTCCGGTGGTCTGGATTGCGCAGAGCGACGAGCTCTGTGAGCAGGCGGTACAGACTTGGTCTTACCTCTGGAGCGCATCGGGGACAGGCGGCACTCTGGCGATCTCCCGCCTCTGGGGCTCCAACGAAGTGGAACCTTCGGACGACGATCTCCACGTGATCGTGGCCACGATCAACAAACTCCAGGTCGTTCACGGACATCCTGATTACGAGTGGCTCGAGTCAGCCGACTGCGTTGTTGTAGACGAAGCTCATGGGTCAACGACGCCCATGTATACCGAGGTGCTGGGCTGGCTAGGGTTCACGGGCCGCAGCACCCGAGGAGGAGTAAGCCTGCTTGGCCTGACCGCGACGCCGTTCCGTGGAACCAGCGAGACCGAAACCGAGCGGCTGGTGGCCCGCTATGGGCGACACCGGCTCGACGTCGGCGTGTTCGGGGAGGACCCGTACGCGGAGCTTCAGGAGATCGGAGTGCTGGCCCGCGTTGAGCACAATCTGCTCGGAGGTTCCAAGCTGCGGCTGTCGACCTCGGAACTTGCCGACCTTACGCGCACCCACAGGCTTCCGAAGGGGGTCGAGCAGCGGGTCGGCGAGGATCAGGGCCGCAACGAAGTCCTGCTCGACGAGGTGAGGTCGTTCCCTAAAGACTGGACGTGCCTTCTCTTCTGCGCATCGGTGCAACATGCCGAGCTTATGGCCGCACTGCTGACGCTCGCCGGGATTCGGTCCGAAGCCATATCCGCCAGCACGAATGACAACCGTCGCCGCCACG
>WHTR01000207.1 GCA_009377635.1 Chloroflexota bacterium | reverse complement strand
GCGGCTGCGGGTCGGCTCATGTTCGGTCAGGAGCCGACGGAGGTTGCGTGTCGCGTCCTCGCCCGTGGGGGCGACGACGGGGTGGAGCTCGCCTTCAGCACGCTCCAAACGTTCTCCAGCGGACGGAGCCTGGTCGGCCACTTCGGCTTTGACACGGCGTATCGGAACCGCCTCGAGATCCTGACTCCGGAGGTCGCTGTCGAGGTGGATCGCGCGTTCACGACGCCGCCAGACGCCGCCAACGCGATTCGGGTGACAGGGCGGGACGGCTCCTTGACAGTCGATGTGCCCCCCGCTGATGCGTTCAGGGAATATTTGAACAGCGTGTTGGGGTGCATTGCCACGGGTGACTGGGTAGCCTTGACGGCCGATCTGTGGGCAGATGCGCGGACAATCCAGCGTCTGCGTGATGCCGCGGAGGAATGAAGCGTGCCGATCCCGGTCTGGGACTATCGCGGCGAGTATGCGGTCGAGCGGGAGACCATCCTCGAAGCCGTGGAGCGAGTGTTCCGTTCCGGCCGCCTGATCCTCGGCGGGGAGGTGCGCGCCTTCGAGCAGCGATTCGCCGACTACTGCGGTCTACGATTCGGTGTCGGCGTCAATAGCGGGACGGATGCTCTCTTCATCGCGTTAAAGGTGCTCGGCATAGGGTCAGGTGATGAGGTGATCACCGTGGCGAACACCGCTGTGCCGACGGTGAGCGCGATCGTCTCAACTGGGGCGACGCCACGATTCGTGGACATCGATCCGGCGACACACTTGATGGATGCAGACCAGCTCGAACATGCCATCACGCCGCGTACGACGTGCGTGCTTCCTGTGCATCTGTTCGGGCAATGTGTTCGGATGGAGAGGGTCCAGGCCATTTCTCGGAAGCATGGTTTGTTCGTCCTCGAGGACTGCGCGCAGGCGCACGGCGCGACGCGCCATGGCACGATGGCCGGCGCGATGTCGGACGTCGCTGCCTTCTCGTTCTATCCCACCAAGATCCTCGGCGGCTACGGGGACGGCGGCATGGTGGTGACGAACGACGAAGCGCTGGCGGCGCGGGCCCGACGGCTTCGGATGTACGGGATGGAGCGCGAGTCCTTCGCCGAAGAGCATGGCTACAACTCGCGGTTGGATGAGCTCCACGCCGCCATACTGCTGACGAAGCTCGACCGATTGGATAGCTACGTCGAGCGCCGGCGAGCCCTCGCCGCCAGGTACCACGAAGCGCTCGCGGAGACGTCTCTCGTACTTCCACAGACGGACGACGCCAACCTGCACGCCTACTATCTATTCGTGGTCCGTCATCCCAAGCGAGATCGGATTATCGATGAACTCGCCAAGCGGGACATCGCGGTGAATGTCAGCTACCGCTGGCCCATCCATCTGATGCCGGCCTACCGATGGCTTGGGTATCGCGAAGGCGACCTGGTGTATACGGAGAGGGTCATGCAGGAGGTCTTCTCCCTACCCATGTACCCATCGCTCTCCGAGGAAGACCAGGACCGCGTGTGCGCCTCGCTCCACGAGATTCTCCAGATCATTGACGACGGCCGATAGACGCGATGAAGCGCCGGCCGGTCGTGCCGGCGCCGATCGTGGTTCCTCGCGGAGCGGCTGGGAGGCGGGATGGACCGTGAACAGTACGCCATCATGTACGAGGTGGAGCAGAAGCACTGGTGGTACCGGGGGATGCGGCGGAATGCTTGCGCGCTGCTCCGGCGCTACCTCTCGCCCGGCCGCACGTACGCCATCCTCGATGCCGGCTGCGGGACCGGGGGCACGACCCTGGACCTGCGCGAGTTCGGAGCCGTGACCGGCATCGACATCTCGGTCGACGCGCTGTCGTTCGCCTCGAGTCGATGTGTGGAGCGCCTGGTCCATGGCTCGATTGAGCAGCTTCCGTTCAGCAACGGGGCCTTCGACGTCGTGACGAGCTTTGATGTGCTGTACCACCGTGCGGTTGGCGACGAGCGGCGGGCGCTCGTCGAGTTCCGCCGCGTCCTCCGACCGGGGGGGTTCGCCCTGGTTCGCGATCCGGCGTTCGACTGGTTGCGCGGCGCGCACGATGTGGGAATCCACACGGTGCGGCGATTCACCGTCGGGGGGCTTGCAGACCGTATGCGCGAGGTCGGCTTCGAGATCGTCCACGCCAGCTATGCCAACATGTTGCTGTTCCCGCTGGCCGTCGCCAAGCGGAGCGCCGAACGATTCCTCACCTCGTCGCCGGCCGACTTGACTGTCCCGCCGAAGCCCGTCAATGTGGCCTTCGAAGCCGCACTGTCCTTGGAAGGACCTCTCGGACGCTGGATGCGCCTTCCGGTCGGCCTCTCGGCGGTTGTCCTGGGAAGGGCACTGTGATGCGCAGAGCCTGGGGGAGGATCCTCATCGCCCCGTTCGCTCTCGCCGGAGCCCGGCCTCGTGTCTCTGGCA